>JAFDFW010000145.1 GCA_019309605.1 Deltaproteobacteria bacterium
GCCTCGCTCGTACTGTTCGGCGGGAGGCACCGACACCGGCGCGACCATGATCACGCGGAGTGGCGCCGTGGCGGTCGACGGGTCGTACGTGAGCGGCCCGGTCCCGCGGGTGACTACGACGCGGACATACCACTCGCCATCGCCGGCAGCATCGAGCGTCGCGCCCACCTCGGACGATAGGGTCTCGAGCGAAACCGGCATGGGGATCATCAATCGGTCCGCCGAACGCTCGAGCCGCTCCAGGTGTTCCCGTTGGGCGAACGGCACGCCACCGTACGTTCGAAACACCTCGAACACGCTATCCCCGTAGAGGAAACCGCGGTCGAAAACCGACACGCGCGCTTCGCCGCTATCGACGACGTCACCGTCGATAGAGACTTTTCCTGCCGCCATGATTCAACCCTTCAACTGACCGAGGAGCTCCGCGGCCTCGGCGTGGCTGGCATCTTCGGCAAGCGCCCTCTCCAGCATCGTGATCGCCTTGCGGGCGTCGTCCTGCTTCGCGGCGATATCCCCGAGATAGTAGTAGACGTCGGCCTTCTGAATCCCCGAGTCCGGCTCCAGCTTCTGCAAGAGTAGCGCCCGGAAGCTCTTCTGCGCGCGGTCGAGGTCCCCGTTGGCATGCGTGAGCTTGCCGAGGTCCCGAAGGATCGCAACGTTGGTGAGGTCGATCTTGAAGGCCGCATCGTACGCCGCGAGTGCCCCTGCTGCATCGCCGGTCGCGGCCAGCGCCCCGCCGAGACGATGGTGATGCACCGCGAGCTCCTTGCTTCGCTGCCGGCCGAAGCTTTCGATGATGCGTCGCAAGATCGGCACCGCGTCCTGCTGACGGCCCGCCGCGATATACAGATCGCAGAGCGGCACCAAAGCGCCCCGATCTTCGCCATCGAGCTCGACCGCACGCTCGAGATAGCTCGCCGCCATCCCTGGGTCGTCGAGCTGGTCGCGATAGACGTCCGAGATCGTGCGCAAGAGCGCCAGGCGGTCGCCGTCCGAGGCAGCGGCCTGAAGCTCTGCGTCCAGCACCTCCGCCGTCGCGCGGTGGTTGCCCTCGGCCGCGTAGTACGCCTTGAGCCGCTCGCGCGTCGGGGCGTCGTGCGGGAAGCGCTCGTAGGTGCCGCGAAGCGCCCTGCCCGCTTGCTCGGAGTCACCGACCTGCTGCTCCCAAAGGTCGGCGACGCGGTGCGAGAGATCGATGGCCGCCTGGCCATCCAAGCGTCCCGAAAGTCGTTCGAGCATGTCGGCGACCTTGGTCCAGCTCTCCTTGCGCTCGTAGAGCCCGGCGAGGGCCCGTAGGGAGCGCTCGTCGGCTCCGAGGTCCGAGTTGATGCGTTCGTAGATCTGAATCGCAGCGTCCACATCACCACATTGGGTGTCGTGTACCTGGGCGACACGCTCGAGCAGGCCGCGTTGTGCCTCGTCGGACGCCTGGCCAACCCTCGACAAGAGCAGCACGATGAGGTCATCCCAGGCGCCCGTGGCCTCGAACAAGCGGTCGAGGTCCGCGTTTGCGACCTCATTGTCGGGGTCGGCGTTCAGCACCTCCCGGAACATGTCGATCGCAGCGGCCTGGTCGCGAAACGAGTGCTCGTAGAGCTGCGCAAGCCGGAGCTGCAGCGCAGTCCGGTCCCCATCGGCGGACAGGTCGGCGCGGCGTTCGAGCAGGGAGCGAAGCGCTTCGACTCGGTCGTTGTCTTGATAGAGCGCTTCGAGCGCGTTCATCGCGACCGGGTCGTTTTCGTCCAGGTCGAGGGCGGTCTCGTAGGCCCGAATCGCAGCCCGTGGGTCGTTGAGGTGGTCTCGGTAGACCTGGCCGACCGCCTGGGCCACCGGCGCTCGGTCCTCCTCGGCGACGACTTCCAACTGCCGCTCCAGCAACCCGACGACCTCGTTCCATCGAGATTGCGACCGGCGAATGTCACACAGAGCCCGGAGGGCGCCCGCGTCGTTCTGGTCGATCGCGATCAACTCCTGGTAGCACTCCGCCGCCATCTCGGCTTGGGAAAGCTCCTGATGCGCCAGCTCGGCAGCCTCGCGCAAAAGCGCGATTCGCTGATCGGCGTCCGGCTCGACGTCCGCCCAAGCGCGGAGCCCACTCACCAGATCCGCGGTTCGTTGCTGTGCCCGAATCAACGCGACGCGCTGCGCGTGCGCCTCGAGCGGCTCCGGGTCTAGGTGCAGCGCCTCGGTGAGTGCGCGCTCGGCGCGGCTCATGTCGGACAGGCGATCTCGATACCAGCCCGCGGATCGAAGGCGCAACTCGTAGAGCTCGCGGCGATCGAGATCTCCATGCGCGGCGATATCGTCGACTAGGCCATCGAGATCCGCCCAACGCCCGGACACATCGGCGAGACGCTCGAGTGAATCGATGAGCGCTCGGTCACGCGGATCGGTGCGCACCGCATCTCGTATGGCAGCGAGCGCCTCCTCCGGACGGCCAATGTCGTTCTCCCAAATCGAGGCGGCCTCGGTGAGAAGCGCCACTCGATCCGCGTCGGACGACGCCAGCTCGACCCGTTGCTCGTAAAGCCGCACCACCTCTTCGAGGTCGCCGGCACCGCGGTAGTACTCCTCGAGTAGGTCGAGCGCGCTTCCCGCGACCTGCGGCTTTTGCGCCAGGCGTCGCACCGCGGCGAGCGTGTCGTCGCGACCCGGGTCCTGCTCCATCGCCTTTTGGTACGCCCCTAGCGCGCCCTCGAAGTCACCGAGGTAACTCGCGCGCAGCCGCCCTTGCCTGAGAAAAAGCGTCGGGCGGTCAGCATCCCGCAAATCCAAGCGGCGTGAGATGACCTCGTGCAGCCGGTCCCATTGCTCGGTCTCCTGAAGAAGCCGGTCCAAGGCCTCGAGCGTCGGCTGATGGTCTCCCAACAACGACAGCGCTCGCTCGTGCGCGTCGATCGCCCGGCTGAGATCCCTCAGGTCGTCTTCGCAGATCCGCGCTACGCGCTGGTATAAGACCGCGCCCCGCTCCGCATCGAGGCTCGCGCCCGCCTCCGCGAACACGACCTCGACGACCTCCGGCCATCGCTGCAGGCTCGCCGCGAGAACTTCCGCGCGGTCGACAATCTCGTCGTCATCGGGTCGCTCACCGATCGACTGCAGCAGCGCATCGAGCGCAGCGTTCGGGTCCTTGCGCCCCCGCTCGTGCACCTCGGCTAAAGCCACCAACTGCTCCGCCTTCTCGTGCGGATCGGTCATCGCGTCGGCGCGCAGCCGAAGCAGCATCGCGAGGTCGCTCCACCGCTCTTGCGTCCGGAGATAGGGCTCGAGAACTGCCGCCGCGTCTTCGCGATAGTCGGCGAGCTTGGTGATGCGCAGCAGCGCCTGCACCGACGCTTCGTGCGCCGGATCGATTCGGAGAATCTGGCCGTACACGGCGATGGCGCTCAGCTCGTCGTCGAGCTCCCGCTCCATGATGTTGCCGAGCTGATGCGTGAGCTCCACGCGCTCGGATTCGCTTGCCGCCGCGTCGGTCCGCCGCTGGAGGACCTCCACCAGATCCTGCCACTGGCCCTGCCGCTCGTAGAGACGGCTCATGCCCTGCAAGGCGCCGCGATGCTCCGGGTCTGCTTCGGCGACGGCACGCAATGCATCACAGGCCGCATCGGGGCGGCCGAGTTGAGCTTCGTAGAGCTCGGCGAGCCGCACGCCGACCTCGACGCGCACCTCGGGCTCCTCCTCGAGCTCCATTCGGCGCTCGAGGACATCGGCCAGCCGCTCCGAGTCGTTGACCGAGGCGAAGAGCCGGTCGAGGGCCACGTACGCCCCCGCGTCGTCGGGCTTCTCCCCTGCGGCCTGCTGGTAGTACGACACGGCCCGCTCCGGATTGGAAAGCTGCTCCTCCCAGAGCCCGCCGAGCCGGCCGAGGAGCTCGGCACGGACCTCAGGGTCGTGAGAGCGGTCGAGCTTTTGCTCGTAAACCCTCGCAAGTCCTTCCCAATCTCCCACCATGACCTGGAGACCCTCCAAATCATCGAGGGTTCCCTCCGCATCGGGGTCGGCCTCGAGAACCCTACCGAAGGTCTTGATGGAAGCCCGCGGATCCCCAAGCTCGCGATCCTGGGTCTCGGCAACGCTCCTCAGGAACGAACCCCGAAGCGACGACTCGTCCGTCGCTGCAGCAGCCCGCTCGAGGGTCTCGATGTAGGCCTCCCAGCTGCCTCGCGCCTGAGCCAGGCGATCGACCTCGGCCCGCGTGACCTCGTCGGCCGGCTCGGCGACGAGCGCCTCACCCCAGGCGTCGAAGGCTTTTTCTTCGTTACGGCCACGCTCTTCATGCAGGCGGCCGACCTCGCGCCAAGTCTCGGCCTGCTCGAAGGCGTCCACGGCCTGCCTCGCCTTGGCATCGAGGACGCTGACCAGGGCCTGCCAATCTCCGCTCTCCCGGTGGATCGGTTCGAGGATCTCAACGGCACGCGGGCCATGGTCCGCATCCTCGACGAGACGCGACACCGCGCCGAGCGCCGGGGCGTAGTCCCGTTGATCGGCCAGCACGTCCTCAAAGATGTCGAGCGCCTGCGCCGGGCTCTGTAGCTTGGTCTCCGTCAGCGATCCCAGCCGCTGGCGAAGCGAAAGAGAGGCGCGCGCGTCGGACGCGTTGTCGATTTGGAATTCGATGTGCGCACCGAGCTCATCCCAACGCTCGGCGCCTTCAAGAAGCTGGTCGAGTCGAGTCACCGCTTCGGTATTGACGGGGTCGATCTCCAAGATGCGTCGGTAGGTGACGATCCCTCCCTTCGGATTCTCGAGTTCGTCGACTTCGATCCGCGCGATCTCGTGCAGGACGGTCACCCGCTCGTCGTCTGTGTCAGCGAAGCTCTCGCGCTCGCGATCCAGCTCGAGAAGCGCTTCCCACTTGAGGCTGCGGGAGTACACGGAAGCCAGGGCTCGGCCGGCCTCCTTGTGGCTCGGATCATACGTGAGCGCGCGCTGGTAGAAGTACCCCGCTCTGTCGAGGTCCTCCAATCGCTCGTCGTAGAGCTTGGCGGTAGTCAGCGCCAGAACGGCGGTGTCGCCATCGTCCACTTCGACCGCTCGAAGCGTTTTGTCGAAAATCGCAGCCAACCGATCCCAGCGCCCGAGCGAACGCGCGAGGCGGGTCAGGGTCTCCTGGCTTTGCGGGTCATGCGGCTCTTCGGCGAAGAGCCTGCCGTACGTCTCGAGCGCCCCGTCGAGGTCTTCGAGATGTGACTCCTGCACGTCGCCGAGATGGCGCAACAGTTCGAGCCGTTGCGTGGGATTGTCTTCGCCATCGAGCCGGGCTGCGAGAATCTGGGTAACCTTCGGCCATTCCATACGGCGCAGGTACAAGGGCTCGAGCAACTCCGCGGCCGCCCTCCTGTGCTCGGACTGCTCCACCAGTGTCTCCAACACCCGCACGGTCGGTTCGTGTTCCGGGTTTTGGCTCAGGGCTTCGCGGAACTGATCGAGCGCACGCCGTGGCTCGTTCAGGCGCCGCAGGCAAAGCTCCCCTAGCTCGTAGCGAACCGCGGCGGGATCTCCGATACGCTGGTCGATTTCTCGCTCGTACAGCGTCGCAAGATCGTCCCACTGCCGGGTTCGTCGATAGAGGCGCTCGAGACCTTCGTACGCGAGCGGGTGATCGCTCTCGCTAAGCGCCCGATCCAGCGCTTCGATCGCGGACTCGGGATCATCGAGCTCGGCCTGGTAGAGGTGGGCCTGACGCACGAGTAATGCCGCCCGCTCCTCACGGTCCTCGGAGAGCTCTCCTTTTCGCCTCAGCAGCTCGACGAGCTCCCGGGTAGCGCCGGAATTCTCCACCAGCCCCAGCAGCGCATCGAGCGCGGC
>JAFDFW010000146.1 GCA_019309605.1 Deltaproteobacteria bacterium
AGCCCCTTGCGCCGCGCGGCGCCTGCCGCAAGCGCACGTTCATGCGCGTCTTCGTAGTGCTCCATGAAGTTGGACCAGTCGGTCAGCGCGGCGGTCTTCAGGCACGCCTCTCGGAGTGATTCCCGGTCTTCCGGGGCGAGGTCGATGAACTCGAGCAAAGCCGTCTTGAGCGAAGCGGTGACCTCGTCGACAGAGACGCCCTCGCGCTTCAGCACTCGCACACCCGTCCGCCTTGCGTCGCCTTGCGCGGCCGCCCAACGGCCGAATCCGGCGCGGTCGGTCGTGATCGCTGGAACCCCAAACGCTACTGCTTCGAGCGGGGTGTATCCCCAGGGCTCGTAGAACGATGGGAAGACGCCAAGGTCGGCTCCGGGCAGCAGGTCCCAGTACTTTTGACGGATCAATGGGTCGGTTCCGTCCAGATAGATCGGGACATGCACCACGTGCACCTGCGCGCCCGGATGATTGCCAAAACCAAGCGCATTCAGCCGATTCGTGATCGGGTCGTTGGCCTCGTCGACCAGGTCGTGCGTGCACCGCAACGGGGGGCCAGCCGATGCGCCGTGGGCTCGATCCCAAAGCTGACGCTTGGGCTCGGCGTGGCCGGCCGGCAGCATTGCATAGAAGATCACCCGCTTGCCATCACGGCGCGCGAGCTCCTCGGACAGGTCCGCCGCAGCATCGAGATAGACGTCGACGCCCTTGTTGATGTACTCGTAGCGTCCGGCGAGCGCGAAGATCAGCGTTTTGTCGCGATCGTACTCGTCGCCGGTGGTGAGCTCGGCGAGCTTGAAGAGATCCTCTCGGGCCCGTTGTCGTTGATCCGGAGCGACCGGCCTGGCTCCAAACCCGTTCGGCAAGATCACGTCGGGGCGTCTCGCGAGGAGATGCTCGCATTCGAGCGCGGTAATCTCACTGACCGTAGTGAATACGTCCGCTTCGTGGGCGGCAACCGTTTCCATCGAGTGCTTTGACGAGACGCTCAGCTCCTTGGCGGCGGCTTCGGGGTCGACGCTCGACAACGATTTGTAAAAATTGGGGTCCGCGCGTCGCCCCGCGAGCGAGCGTCCGAGCATCGTGGCGTGCGTCGTGAAGACCGTCCCGATTTCAGGGGCGGCGGTTTGCAGGTGCAGGATGGCGCCGGCCGACATCCACTCGTGGGCCTGGACGATGGCGGTCTGCCGAGCTGGCAGTAGGTAGCGGTCACGGATGTGCTCGATGATCATGCCGGCGCCATGCGCGAACAGCACCGGGTCGTAGTAGTCCCACGCGCCAAACAAGGAATCGAGTCCGTAGTCCTCCCAGTATCGGCCGAGGATCTCGTCCTTCCGCTCGTACAGGCGGGATTGATTGACGAGCAGACATCGCGGCTCGCCCGGAACCAACCAGCGCCCCATCAGTACGCTCACCTCGTGGTCTTTGAGCGAGTCGGCGAGGTCGGGGTCCCAGATGTCGGGTCGGAATTCCGGTGCGACGCCCTCCGTTCTTGGGATGTCCGGCCCGATTGCGATGTACCCGTCTTCGCCGTGGCGTTGCTGCACGTCCGCGACGCGGCTCGCCAGGACGGTGTGGATACCGCCGACCATGTTGCAGACCTCCCAAGAGATCTCGAAAAATACCGCCTTGCTCATAGACGAAGCTGCTTCTGCGCAGGGGCGAGCACCGAGAGGTTCAAGTCCTTCATGACATTCATATAGTAGATGAACGCGTCGTAGGGTCCCTCGTACGGACTAAAATAGTCGTGCACCTCAGCGTCGGAAGCGGATTTCGTGGCCATGTAGTAGAAATGGTCCGAGGTTTGGAGGCGCCGCCAAAGCGCCAGTAAGTGAGAATTATTACGTCTCCGGATCGCCGCGCCCAAGGCGTAGATCTCGGCCAAGGCCCGCTGCTGCATGGCGTTTCCTCGCCACGCACTGATGTCCCGCGCCTCATCGGCCCACGACACCGTTCGGTGGAACGGGAGCTCTCCAAGGGCCGGATACCGATCGATGACCTGGCTCGGTGTGAGGATGTCCCAGTCCGGGTGTGTGAACAGGAGGTCCGGAAGATGCTCGAGGAACTCGAAGATCCCGGTTTCCTTCCACTGGTGCTCTCCGAAGGTCTCGTAGTCCATGAAGAGATTGATGACGTCGCCCGCGCCGCTGTGCCCGTGGACCCAGCCTGCGAACTTGTCGGCGGTGAGGGGAAACTCGCCCCAGGCCTGGTTCGAGAATCGAAACGCGATATCGTCCGACAGCTTGTAGTTCTTGGTGAGCAGCTTCGTGTCGCGGCCTGCTACATGATAGACGAAGTTCGGGCTTCGCCAATCGAGGACGTCATCCGCACCCTCGATGAGCATGGCCTCGAACCCGAGGTCTGAGATGAATTGCCCGATCTCGTCGTTGTAGATGAACTCCGTGTTTCGGAAGACGCGCGGCGTTTGCCCGAACTCGGACTTGATGAGCTTCATCTCGAGGTCGATTTGCTCGCGGTACTCGTCCTTGTCGTAGAGGGCAGCCAGTGAGTGATAGTAGGTCTCCGCGACGAACTCGACCGCGCCGGTTTTCGCGAGCCGGACGAAGCTATCGAGCACCTCGGGCGCATAGAGCTTCATCTGCTCGATCGCGACGCCAGTCACCGCGTAGGAGATGCGAAAGCGCCCGTCGGTGCGCTCGATGAGGCGCAGCATCGACTCGTTGGCCGGCAGGTAGCACTTGTTGGCCACCTTGCGCAGGACCTCAGCGTTGAGCTTCTCGTCGAAATACTCGTGGTCGCGACCGACCTGAAGCGCACCATACGGCTTCAGACGATACGGCTGGTGCACTTCGAAATAGAAACAGACCGACGGCATCATTCACCTCAACCACGTAGGACCGACTCGTAAATGGGAACGAGTGTTTCTGCGGCAGCATCCCAGTGGATGTGCCTGATCTCTTCGCGAGCACGCTCGATGATGACCTGCCGGAGCTCGGGGAGCTCCAAGAGCGCCACGATTTGGCTCGCGATCTTGTCGACATCCCAGAAGTCGACCTTGAGCGCATTGCGCAGGACTTCCGAGACGCCGGATTGCTTCGACACGATGACCGGCCGGTCGTAGCTCATCGCCTCCAGCGGAGCGATGCCAAACGGTTCCGAGACCGACGGCATGACGTAGACGTCGGCCGTCGAGAAAGCGCGCTCGACTTCCGCGCCGCGAAGGAAACCGGGGAAACGGAACGACTCGCTGATGCCGAGCTCTTCCACCAGGACCTTCATGCGTGGGAGCATGTCGCCTGAGCCCGCCATGATGAACACAGCATCGGGCACGTGCTTGAGGACTCGCGCGGCTGCCTGAACGAAATATTCCGGCCCCTTTTGGAACGTGACGCGGCCGAGGAAGAGGACGACGGGCCCGGTGGAGGTTCGCTGCTCGGTGTACGCCTCGACCGTCTCGCGCGCGTACACGCCGTTGTGCACGACCGAGATTTTGTCGAGGGGGGTGTTGTGAACGCGGTTGATCAGCCCACGCGTGTAGTAGCTGACCGCGATGACGCGCGCGGCGTTTTCCAGCCCTTGGTGCTCGACCGCGACGATGTCCCGGTCGGCTCCGTGGCCGGCGCGGTCGTACTCGAGGCTATGCACGTGAACCAGCAGCGGCGCTCCCGCGCGGCGCGCGATCTCGATCCCCGCCGGGAAGGTCATCCAGTCGTGCGCGTGCACCAGGTCGTATTTCTGTCCGTGGACACGGCGAGTTGCCGCCATCGCGTAGCGGGCAACCTCCGAAAAGAGGTCATCTCCGTAGTGTGCTCCGGTTTGCGCCTCTTCTGCGAACGGCAGCTCGACCCCCGGAATGTCGACGTGCTCCAACCGGCTGACCGCATGGGGCGGTTCAGGCAACGGGTTCACGATTTGCGCTGCCGCGATCTCGGCAACCGCGCTTTCCTCGAGCGCGCCGGTCGCGATCAGCTCTTGGTAGGTCACCTGGTCCAGATAGGGTTTCAGCATTGCGGGCACGTGGAGCATGCGGATGCTGGGCTCGGTGGGTTGAGCCGGTTGCGACTGCGCAGCCTCGGCCGCGGCCATTACGACGGGGTCCGTGGCAAGCGCCGGCGCCGCGGCGATCAGCGCCGAAATCGGGTCGGGCGTCTCGACCGGAGCCTGGCGCATCGGCGCTGCAGAAGCTGCTCCGAGCAGTTGCATGTGCGGCGCGTCCTCCTCGCCGTACAACTTGGGTACCAGGAAGTCGATCTCGATACCTTTGTCTGCGAGCGCGGTCGTCAAACCCTCGCAGGCTGTCCCGAGCCCGCCGCTGATATGGGGAGGGTACTCCCAACCTAGCATCAAGACTTTCATGGACCCGCCATCCTCGCGACTCTGAGAACCTCGGACACGCTCCAGGCTTGCGCAGGCGTGCCTCCGGGGCGGTGTGGGGCGTCTCCATCGAACACCTCGCCGATTTGGCCGATGCAGCCTTCCGTTCGGAAGTGGGCGCAAAGAGCAGCGAGCACGGGCATCATTTCTTCCGTCGCTGCGTCGGAACCGTCGATCGCCTCGACCGAATCGGCATAGAGCCCCAGAAGCCATGGCCAGACCGTTCCCTGGTGATAGGCTCGATCTCTTTCCGCCTGTCCTCCGCGGTAGAATGGTTGATACGACGGATCGTCGGGCGAGAGCGTTCGCAATCCGACCGGTGTGAGCAGCTTGTCGCGCACCGCCGCAAGCGCCCGCTTCTTGTGGGCCTTGTCGATCGGTACGCCGGGCAACGAGAGAGCCCAAAGCTGATTGGGTCGCAATTGTCCGTCGGGATTGTGTCCGTCGTGTGTGTCGCTCAAGAAGCCTTGATCTTGAAGCCAGAACTTTTCCTCGAAGTGATCGGATAGTTTCTTCGCCGTTTCGCCCCACTTTTCGACGAACTCCGGTCGAAGCTTCTTGGCCCAGCGAAGCGCTGTCACCAGCCCCGACAACCACAGGGCGTTGAGGTCGACGGCGTAGCCCTGGCGCGGGGTCACGGCCGAACCGTCCACCAGTGCATCCATCCAGGTGAGCGCCCAAGGCCCGTGGTCCACGAACAAGAAACCTTGCCCGTCGACATGGACGCGGGGGTCTGCACCTTCGCCGATTCGGTCGATCAGGTCGAGACATGCCTCTTGGAGGGCGGTGATACGGCGGCTTCGCGTCCGTTTCGCGGTGAGGGCGGTCGCTCGGATGAACAGAAGTGACGCGTCGATCGACTCCGCATTCGACGGCACGTCACCGCTGTGCGGGATGTTGGGCACCAAGCCGTTTTCGAGACGGTCTGCCAGCGACTCGAGAATCCCGAGCGCTTTGTCGACTTCGTCTCGGGCCAGGCAGAGGCCGGGCAGGGCGATCAAGGCATCCCTCGCCCATTCACCGAACCAGGGATACCCCGCAATGACGCCGGTGCGGTTGCCCTCGAGCTCGACCAAGTAGGCATCGGCTGCATCATCGAGCTCCTTCACGAAGGACCGGCGTGCGCTGAGGACCGAGCTGAGCACTTGGGGGTCGTGGCTGGCCGCTGGCGTCGTGCCAAGCCGAATGCAGAAGGCGCCGTCGTGCTCGAGGGCGAGACGAAACTCACCCGGTGTGAAGAGGTCTTCCGCGTCGTCGTAGCCACGCTCACGCTCCCAGTCGTAGTGGACTCCCTCGTACCAGTGGCCGTCGGCGCGGAAGGTGCCCGAGGCGCCGTGCAGGCTCGTGATGAGAGGCGGAACGTTCTTGTACGGATGCATGACCACGCGAAGCGATTCGCGATCCTCGATGTCCAGCTCTCCGTTCATGAACGGGTTGGCAAACGTCAGCTCGTGAATCGGGCGGCACCGGATCAG
>JAFDFW010000147.1 GCA_019309605.1 Deltaproteobacteria bacterium
CACCGTGGATCGCACTTCCCATCGTGGCGGCCGTGGCCTTCGGCCTGGGCGGCTGGTTGCTAGGAGGCTCCAAAGCCCCCGCGTCAGGCAGCGAAACACACGCCCACGAGCCGGCCGAAACGATCTGGACCTGCTCCATGCACCCACAGATTCAGCAAGCGGAGCCTGGGCAGTGCCCAATCTGCGGCATGGACCTGATCCCCGTCGAAAAGAGCGGAGCGGGAGACGAAGACAATGCAGGACGCGTCTCGCTTTCAGAGCGCGCAAAGATCCTCGCGCGTGTCCGGACGACTGAAGCCACGCACCTGGGCTCTGGACGGGTGGAGCGTCGACTACTCGGGCGCGTCGACTACGATGAGAGGAGCCTGCGGACAGTCACGGCGTGGATCGGTGGCCGAATCGACCGCCTGCACGTGAGCACGACAGGCGAGCGCGTGAAGCGCGGCCAGGTGATCGCGACACTGTACAGCCCTGAGATGTACACCGCGCATCAGGACCTGATTCAGGCAAGACAGCAGTTCGAACGATTGCAGGAGGCGGCCACGCCAAGCGCTGGTCGAGCGGCGGAAGCTGCACTCAAGGCGTCGCGCGATCGGTTGCGGTTGCTGGGTGTTCCCGGCGGCGAGCTGCGGGCGATGGAACGTGTGGACAAACCATCGGAGCGTGCTCGGATTCGCACCCCGTTTGGGGGCACTGTCATCGAGCGTCTCGCAACGCAGGGGAACTACGTCGAAACGGGAACCGGGTTGTACCGCGTGGCGGATCTATCGACGCTTTGGGTGCAACTCGACGCCTACGAGAGCGACCTTTCCATGCTCAAACCAGGCCAAAGCGTCTTGCTCCGAGTCGAAGCACTGCCGGGCGAGGTCTTCAAGGGCCGCGTCACATTCGTGGACCCGGTCCTCGACCCGAATACGCGAACCGCGCGCGTGCGTATCGAGGTGAAGAACCAGGACCGGCGGCTCCGGCCGGGCATGTTCGTCGAAGCCAGCGTACAAAGCGATGGCGCCGGAAACGCGGGGCAGGAGGCTCCGCTCGTCATTCCGGCAACCGCGCCTCTGTTCACGGGACGCAGGTCGATCGTTTACGTCGAGCTCCCAGAAGCGGAGGAGCCAACCTACGAAGCCAGGGTCGTGACGCTCGGATCTCGCATGGGCGACCTGTACCCGGTTCTCTCGGGTCTACAGGACGGTGAGCGGGTGGTGGTCCACGGCGCGTTCGCGATCGACGCAGACCTTCAGATTCAGGGGGGTGATTCGATGATGAAGCTGCCCGGCGATGACGCCTCAGCGGCCGATCACGCCGTCCACCAGAGGGAGGCACCCGAGCCCGAGCGCAAGGCGCGGGCGCCCCAAGAACAGGAGACTGAGGAGCAGAAGCCGGAGAGTCCGCCGGCTCCAGCAGGCGAGCATCAACACCACATGCCGGGGCATCCGCATTGACCTCTAGCGAAAAGCCAAAGCCGCGAGAGGTCGTGTCGCCGATGTGGGAGGCGTTCCTTCGCTTCTTCGTCGACAACAAGCTCATCGTCTTCGTCCTGGTCGCCGGAGTCGTCGTTGGGGGGGTCTACGTGTCTCCGTTCGATTGGGAGCTCGGCGCAATGCCCCACGATCGTGTTCCGGTCGATGCGATCCCAGACATCGGGGAGAACCAGCAGATTGTATTCACCGAGTGGCAAGGCCGCTCACCGCGCGACGTCGAAGACCAAGTCAGCTACCCGCTGACCACCGCTCTTCTCGGTATCCCCGGTGTCCGTACGGTGAGGAGCTCTTCGATGTTCGGCTTCTCGACCATCTACGTAATCTTCGAGGAAGGCGTGGAGTTCTATTGGTCGCGCTCGCGCGTTCTCGAGAAGCTCGCTTCGCTTCCAGCAGGCACCCTCCCCGAAGGTGTGGCGCCCGCACTCGGACCCGACGCCACGGCGCTCGGTCAAGTGTTTTGGTACACCCTCGAAGGTCGCGGACCGGAAGGCGGGCTGGCCGGCGGATGGGACTTGCATGAGCTCCGCTCGACGCAGGACTGGACCGTGCGGTTTGCACTGCAGTCCGTCCCCGGTGTTTCGGAGGTCGCCTCGATCGGAGGCTACGTTCAGGAGTATCAAGTCGACGTCGACCCCGAGGCCATGCTCGCCAGCGGGGTGACTATCGAACAGATCGCCCGAGCGGTCCGCGAGTCCAACTTGGATGTCGGCGCGCGGACCTTGGAGATCAATCGCGTGGAATACCTCGTTCGAGGCTTGGGCTTCATTCGAACGGTGAGGGACCTCGAGCAAACCGTGATCATCACGCGTAAACACACTCCCATCCGGATCGCCGATGTCGCACGGGTCACGCTGGGACCGGCACAGCGCCGGGGTGCACTGGACGACGCGGGTGCCGAAGCCGTTGGCGGCGTCGTCGTGGTTCGCTACGGCGAGAATCCGTTGGAAGTCATACAGCGCGTCAAGGCCAAAATCGCGGAGATCGCACCTGGCCTGCCGAAGCGAACGCTCGCCGATGGCAGCACGAGCCAAGTCACGATCCATCCCTTCTACGACCGCACAACACTCATTCACGAAACCCTCGACACGCTTTCGACCGCACTCTTCCAGCAGATCCTGGTGACGGTCATCATCGTGCTCGTGATGCTGCGCAACCTCAGAAGCTCTTTGCTGATTTCGGCGGTCCTGCCGCTTGCCGTGTTGGCAGCGTTCGTCGCGATGAAAGCCACCGGCGTAGACGCCAATGTGATGGCACTGGCGGGCATCGCGATTGCGATTGGAACGATGGTCGACATGGGCATCGTGTTCACCGAGAACATCGTCGCCCACCTCTCTGACGCGCCCGCGGACAAGAGCCGCGCGCGAATCATCGCACACGCGACGGCTGAGGTCGCCCCGGCAGTGGTGACATCGACGCTGACCACAGTCGTCAGCTTCTTGCCGATCTTCGCCCTCACTGCCGCCGAAGGAAAGCTCTTCCGACCAGTGGCCTACACGAAGTCGTTCGCGATCGTGGCCGCACTGTTGGTGTCGATGCTCGCGCTCCCGGCGGTCGCGCATCTGGTTCTTCGACGCCCTGAAAAAGGGAAGGCGGCCGGGGCGTCCACCGCGGGGCCTAAGCGTTCGCGACTTGCAGCCATGTCGCTCCCCATCCTCGTGCTCGCCGTTGCGCTCCTGCTCACCCGCAGCTGGCTTCCCCTCGGACCTGGTTATCATTTCCTAGCCAACTTCCTCTTCGTCGTCGTCACGATCGGCGGGTTGCTATTGGCCTTCTTTGCCTTCCAACACGTTTATGTTCCGCTCCTGCGATGGTCGTTGAGGCACAAGGCCCTTGCTATGGCGCTCCCGGTGGCCGTCCTGCTGGCTGGCGTTGCGTCCTGGGCGAGCCTCGGCCGTGAGTTCATGCCGCCGTTCGACGAAGGGTCGTTCCTCTTCATGCCGACTACGATGCCCCATGCGTCGTTTGGGCAGTCGCTCGACATGCTGCACACGATGGACGCAGCGATTCAGGAAATCCCCGAGATCGACCGCACGGTGGGCAAGCTTGGCCGTGCCGAAAGCCCATTAGATCCGGCTCCCATCTCGATGTTCGAAACGGTGGTGACATACAAGCCGGAGTTCGGAGTCGACGCAGACGGGAAGCGCGTTCGCAACTGGCGGGACCACATCCGATCCCCAGGTGACATCTGGGAAGAGATCATCAAAGCAGCCGAGGCCCCGGGGCTGACCAGCGCTCCAATGCTGATGCCGATCAACACCCGCATCATCATGCTTCAAAGCGGCATGCGAGCACCGATGGGCATCAAGGTGTACGGGCCGAACCTCGAGACGATCGAGTCCTTCGGGATGAAGCTCGAAGGGCTCCTGCGCGAGGTGGATGGCATCCGTCCGGAAACCGTCTTTGCGGACCGCGTCGTCGGCAAGCCGTACATCGAGATCGACATTGATCGAGAAGCGATCGGACGATACGGGCTGACGATTGCCCGTGTGCAGGATGTCATTCAAGTGGCCCTTGGCGGCCGTACTCTCACGAGGACGGTCGAAGGCCGAGAACGATACCCGGTCCGAGTTCGCTACATGCGCGAGGAGCGGGACAGCATGGAGGCCCTCGGCCGCGTGCTCGTATCCGCCCCCGGCGGAGAACAGATCCCCCTAGAACAGCTCACCGAGGTCCGGTACGTGAAGGGGCCGCAGGTCATCAAGTCCGAAGACACGTTTCTGACCAGCTACGTCCTTTTCGACAAGTTGCCGGAGCCCTCCGAAGTGGACGTCGTTCACAGTGCGCGCGCATTTCTGGCGACGAAGATCGCCAACGGCGAGCTCGAGGTGCCCGCAGGCGTGAGCTACCGGTTTGCCGGCAGCTACGAGAACCAGGTTCGGAGCGAGCAGCGCTTGATTCTCCTCATCCCGGTCGCACTGACCCTCGTGTTCTTGCTTCTGTATCTTCAATTTCGACGCGTCGCAACGACGTTGATCATCTACTCGGGGGTCGTGCTCTGCGTGGCGGGCGGCTTCATCCTCATATGGCTCTACGGCCAACCGTGGTTCCTCGGCTTCGAAGTCTTTGGCACCGACATGCAGCACCTGCTGCACATAGGCACCATCAACCTTTCGGTCGCAGTGTGGGTCGGCGTGATAGCTCTGCTCGGGATCGCAACGGATACCGGCGTCGTGATGGCCACGTACCTCTCGCAACGCTTCCGTGCTGCACCGGCACATACAGTCGAGGAGGTACGTGACCGAGCGGTCGAGGCGGGGCAACGACGGGTGCGGCCGTGCTTGATGACGACAGCGACGACGGCGCTGGCCTTGCTCCCCGTGATCACCTCGCAAGGTCGAGGTGCGGACGTGATGGTTCCGATGGCCCTGCCGTCGGTGGGGGGAATGGGCGCGATCCTCTTGACGCTGTTTGTGGTGCCGGTGTTGTACTCCTGGGTGGAGGAACGCGGGGTCACGCAGACTCAGTGACAGTGTCAGTGTCAGTGTCAGCGCCAGCGCCAGCGCCAGCGCCAGTGTCAGTGTAGGAGCAACACGTAAAGCATGGATCCCGCCGCAACCAACAGCGCGCCGAATGCGATCGCAATCGGCCCTCGGATCGCCACTGGAAACATGCCCTTCTCCAGGTTCTTGGCGACCCAGAGATAACGGGTCACCGCATAGATCAGGCAAATGCCCCCAAAACTGATGAAACCGACGCCCGCGGCGACGGCAATGCCCTCGCCCCCCGCCCCGAGTCGCTCCAGTAGAACACCCAGACCGACGAGGCCGAGCGCGGTTCGGACCCATGCGAGAAACGTCCGCTCGTTGGCTAAATGGTCGCGCGCCGTGCTGTCCCGATTCTCGACGATGTCTCGGACCATCGATCGCAGACATAGCACGCCGCGCTAGGCCCGAAAGGTGACTGCTGGAGTCAGGCTTGACCCGAGAAAACGATGGTTCGTGTTGACGGCAGCCCAGTTCCTTGTGAATCTCGGCGGGTTCTCATGCGATCGGAAAAGGTTTTAGAGATGAAGCGTTGTTTTGTACCCACCTTGCTGTTCCTGGTTGCCGCGTTGGCGCTGCCAGGCCCCACCACGTCCAGCAAGGCCGAGGAGGGCTACACCCTTCGCATCGCCACCCTCGTTCCGGACGGCTCTTCATGGATGAAGGTCCTCAAGGCCTGGAACAAGACGCTGAAAGAAAGAACCGACGGAAAGCTCTCGATGCGCTTCTATCCGGGCGGCTCTCAAGGCGACGAGCGCGACTTCGTGCGCAAGATGCGGGTCGGTCAGCTCGACGGCGGCGTAGTGACCATGACCGGGATGAGCAAGCTGG
>JAFDFW010000148.1 GCA_019309605.1 Deltaproteobacteria bacterium
CGCCTTCGTCGGCTTTGGCATCCTGGGTGCCCTCGCGTACTACGAGAAGCTGATTTTCTCCTTCGGGCTGGGTGAGGCACGCATGCCGCTGGTGATGACCTTTGCGGCCCTCGGCACGATTGCTGCCCTGTTCTCGCTGGTCGCACCGCGAGCCAATCGCGTCCTCTACGTAGGGTTGACGTTGTTGGCCTTTCCCATCGGGTTCGTGCTTTCCTATGTGATCATGGGAACGCTGTTCTTCCTGATTATCGGACCCATTGCGGTTTTGTTCCGGATTTTCGGGAAGGACCCGATGCACCGGGGTTACGAGCCGAACGCGCCTACCTATTGGGTGGAGGCGCCCCCAGCGCGAGACAAAGAGGGCTACTTCCATCAGTATTGAGAGGCGATCATGTCCGAAGATGAAAACCCCAAAGGCGACGACGAATTCCTAGCTCGGGCATCCGGCAAGCAGCGCGGGCTCGTTGCCGAGTTCATCGGCTTCCTGAAGGCAAACAAGAAGTGGTGGCTGGCTCCGATCATCGTATCGATTCTGTTGCTCGGGTTGCTGGTGGTCCTCGGTGGAACCGCCGCCGCGCCGTTCATCTACACCTTGTTTTGATAGGCGGGCGAAAGACGGCGACTTGCCTGGGCAACAGGTACCAGCAAATATGTCAGTAAGCGGGCACCCATGGCAAAGCGCAAAACCAAACGACACCCCGGCGTGCTGATCGTCAAACCGGATGAGAAGGCGCGTACCGCTGCGGCCACATCACAGGCCATAGGAGCTCACAAGTGAAGATTGTCGATGTCAAGGCGCTCGCGATCGACGCGGTCCAGGTGGTCCGCTTCGCCCGATTCTGCGATCACCGCGGGTACTTCGCCGAACAGTACCGCCGAAGCGACTTCCGGGATCACCCCGAGATGGGTTTCATGAAGGGCGTGGAGTTCCTCCAGTGTAACGAGAGCTTCTCTCGCGCCGGAACCGTCCGCGGATTGCACTTCCAGTGGAATCCCTACATGGGCAAGCTGGTGCGCACCATCGCGGGCCGCATGGTCGACCTCGTGCTCGACATCCGCAAGGGCTCCCCCACCTATGGTAAGGCCATCGCGTACGACATGCCCGCCAATCGGGACGGCGACACCGACGAGTGGATCTGGGTGCCGCCGGGATTCGCACACGGGAACCTCTTTCCGGAGGACAGCGTCATCGAGTACATGTGCTCGGGCGAGTACAGCCCCGGCTGCGAGGCGGGCATCTCCCCGATGGCCAGCGACATAGACTGGTCGCTGTGCGATCCGACGTTGAGGAAGCTCTTCGAAGAAACTGCGGCGAAGGCCATCATCACCGACAAGGATCGGGACGGGCTCAGCATGGAAGCGTGGGGCAGCGACGAGCGCTCCGAGAACTTCATCCACGGCAAGCTCGGCGACGCCTGAGCCTGAAAGGCAATCACATTGTCTAGCGATCCCAAGATTCTGTTCACCGGTGGAAGCGGCCTGCTCGGCAGCGAGATCCGCAGCCACCTGCCCGACGCCCTCTATCCGAGCTCCGCGGAGTTCGACGTCTCCAATCTCGAGCAGATGGAGGCATGGGCGAGCTCGCACGAGTTCGATCAGGTGGTTCACGCAGCCGCGTTCACCTCGCCGCCCCGAATCGACGAAGATCCGATCCGGGCCATCGACGCCAACATCATCGGCACAGCCAATGTGGTGAAGCTCTGCGCCACCCGGAGTCTGCGCCTCATCTACATCAGCACCGACTATGTATTCAAGGGCGACAAGGGCAGCTACCGCGAGGATGATCCCGTCAATCCGGTGAACAAGTACGCGTGGTCGAAGCTCGGCGGCGAGTGCGCGGCCCGGCTCTACGACAAGGCTCTCATCGTTCGGACCAGCTTCGGCCCGAACGAATTCCCCTTCGAGAAGGCCTTCGTGGACCAGTGGACCAGCCGCGAGAGCGTCGCGGTCCTCGCCGAGAAGATCGCCAAGCTGACCCGGATCGAGGCGACGGGCACCCTGCACGTAGGCGGCAAGCGCCGCAGCGTGATGGAGTACGCCCAGGGCCTCGACCCCTCCAGGGAAATCAAGGAGCTGTCGATCAACGAAGTCAGCTTCGACGTCCCGGTAGATACGTCGCTCGACTGCGGACGCTACGACGAACTGATCGACGGTTGACTCACAGGAAGGCAAAAAGGTGAAGATTCTCCTCGCCGGCGGCGCCGGTTACATCGGCTCCTCTCTCATTCCGGTCCTGCTCGAGCACGGCTACACGACGGATGTGGTCGATCTCATGTGGTTCGGAAACAGCATCCCCGACACCGTCAACATCCGCCGCCAGGACATCTTCGACCTGAAGGAGGTCGACGTCAGCGGCTACGACCAGGTGATCTTCCTGGCGGGCCTGTCCAACGATCCGATGGCCGAGTTCGACCCCTCGAGGAACTTCGTCTCCAACGGAGCCTGCCCCTCCTACCTGGCCTACATATGCAAACGAGCCGGAGTCCGGCGCTTCATCTACGCCTCCTCTTGCTCGGTGTACGGCTACACGGTGAATGAGCTCTACGATGAGGAGAGCCCGGTGACCTGCGGCTACCCCTACGGAGTCTCCAAGCTCCAGGGCGAGCGGGGTGTGCTGCAGCTGGCAGACGACGATTTCTCCGTCATCGCCCTGCGCCAGGGGACCCTCTCCGGACACAGCCCGCGCATGCGGCTTGATCTCATCGTCAACACGATGTTCAAGGCGGCCATGACCGAGCGCCACGTCACGGTCAACAACCCCTCCATCTGGCGCCCGATCCTCGACATCCGGGACGCCCAGAACGCCTACCTTCGGGCGATTCAGGCGGACATCTCCCAGAGCGGCGTCTTCAATGTCGCGTCGGACAACTACACCGTTGGCCAAGTGGGCGACCTGGTGAAGAGCGAAGTAGAGCGCCTGACCGGAGAGAAGGTCGCGATCACGATCAAGAACATCAGCGACTTCCGCAACTACAAGGTGAGCTTTTCAAAGGCCAAGACCTACCTCGGCTTCCAGCCCCAGTACGACGTGAAGGACATCATCGACGACCTCTTCTCCCATCGGGAGGAGTATGGAGACTACGATCGCGACGAGTTCTACAACATCCGGGCCTTCAAGCGGCTCTTCGGATAGGCGAGGTCCAACGTGGAGAACACCGACGTCGATGTCTCGATCATCGTTGTTGCATGGAACGTGCGCGACCTGGTCTACGACTGCCTGAAGTCGACATACGAGCAGACCCGAGACGTCGATTTCGAGGTCATCTACGTCGACAATGCCTCCGTGGACGGAAGCCTGGAGATGGTCCGGAACGAGTTTCCGGAAGCCCGGACCATCGCGAACAGCGAGAACCTCGGCTTCATCAAGGCCAACAATCAAGCCATCGAAGTCGCTCGCGGGCGCTACGTGCTGCTATTGAATTCGGACACGCTGGTGCTCGATGGGGCGATCCAGAAGACCGTGGCCTTCGCGGACCAGCACCCGGACGCCGCCGTGGTCGGCTGCAAGGTGCTCAATCGCGACCGGACCCTTCAGCGGTCCTGCTTCATGTTCCCTTCACCGCTAAACACCATCCTGGCGGCAAGCTACCTCTATCAGATCTTTCCGCGCAGCAGGTTCTTCGGCCGCGAGTACATGACCTGGTGCGACTTCGACGAGGTCCGTGAGGTCGAGACCGTGTGTGGCTGCTACTCCCTCGTCCGCAAGACGGCCATCGACGAGGTGGGGATGATGGATCCCACCTACTTCGTCTACGGCGACGACCCCGACTGGTGCTACCGCTTCAAGGAGAAGGGCTGGAAGCGCCTCTTCACGCCGGACGCAACCATCGTCCACTACGGCGGTCAGACGACGAAGCAGATGTCGGACGAATTCCTGCTTCAGCTCGTGGGAACCAAGCTCCTCTTCATCCGAATCCATCAGGGCGAGCTGCCCTTCCTGCTCTCGCGGCTTGCAATGGCCTTCTACTTCCTGCTGCGGGTCCCCTACTGGCTGATCCACGACATCATCCGTCCCGGGGTCGAGAAGCGGACCAAGAAGCCGGTTCGCACCTACCTCGCGGGCACCTGGTACTGCCTGACCGACTGGAAGAAGCTCTTCATGAACCCGAGCCTCATCGAACGTCGCTTCTGATCCCGAAGGCTCAGTTCCGCCAGACAGGGGCCGCCAGCAGCGGTATGGGGTTGGCTCCGTCCACGTCGCGGTCTCAAGTCATCGACGCAACAGCCAAGACAGTGCGATAGGAAAATCGCAATGAGGAGGCCAAAAGATGGGGCGTCAAGAAGCGGCACGAGCAACCACTTTCACCGAGGCACCAACCGCAGCGGCAGATTATCGAGCGGTCTCGTAAACGGAAAGTGCTGCAGCTTCGCCGGGAAGTAGTCGTCCTCGGCAAATTCGATCTGGTACTTCCCGATTAGCTCGCGGAAGGTCAGCAAGAAGAGCATGCGGGCGAAGTGCATTCCGATGCACTTGTGGGCGCCTCCGCCAAAGGGGATCCACATGAAGTTGTGCTTGCGGTGTTCGCTGACTTCTTCGGAGAACCGCGTCGGGTCGAATGTGGCAGGATCCCGCCACCACTTCTTCAAACGATGGATGTAGGTTCCCGGAACGCAGATCATCGTGTCCGCCGGAACTCGGATGCCACCGATCTCGCAATCGCGAATTGTACGGCGAAGAAGGAGCGGGACCGGTGGGTGCATGCGCACCGTTTCGTAGAACACGCCGATGAGACCGTTCATCGAATGGAATATGGTTTCAAAGTCGAGATCACGCGGCCAGTGCTGCACCTCGTCCGCGAGCGCGGATTGCAGCGGGCGGTCGTTGCAGAGGTAGTAGGCCGCCATCGTTGCCGCGCTCGTCGTCGTGTCGTGCGCAGCCAACATCAGGAAGACCATGTGATCCGCGATGTCTTCGTGAGAGTAATACTCTCCGTCTTCCTTCTTCTCTCTACAGAAGTGCGCGAACACGTCTTCATCGTCCGACGCACGCTTCTTGTCGATCAGCTCCATGAAGAAGCGTTTTAAGTAGCGACGTCCTTCCAATCCGCGATGGTACAGAAAGCCCGGTGCATCGATGCGAACGACCCCCAGCGCACCTTCCATCATATCGGTGAACGCTCGGCTGATTTTCGGAACTTGGCTCTCCGAGTCGTCGACCCAACAGAACACCTCGAACGCGATGTCCAACAACAACCGCTTCACTTCGTCGTAAAATGAAATCCTGTCTTGGGCTGCCCACCGCTGCACGGTCTTCCCGACGATGGCCTGAATCTTCGTCGCGTACGCGCGCATCGCAGGTGGCTTGAATGAGCTCTGCATGATGCCGCGGTGCACGCGGTGCTCGTCGTAGTCGCGCATCACGAGGCCGCCCTGAAAGAAATCCGCCATGACGGTCTGCCAACCCATCTTGGTCGAGAAGTTCTTTTCGCGATCCAGAAGAACCCGCTGCGCGTAGTCGGGATGCAACAACAGCACGCACTTGCTGCCGGTGATCGAAATGCGACTGATGGGGCCGTACTTCTCGTAGTGCTCGTCGAACAGGGTGTGCGGATCGCGAAAGATGTCCCAGGTCTTGCCTACGAACGGCCAACCGTAGTCGCCGCGCATGTGGCTCAGGTTCCGATTGGCGGGTCGTTCGTCGTAGGGGAGCTCACTCGCCTGGTCCATCCATCGTGGTGTACACTTTGTAAAGTTGTTTGAGCAACAAATAACGGGTCAAGCCGGGCTGCTCGCCGCGTGATCAGCCGGCCATCGAGCTGGGCCGGCCCGAATCCGACAGGCCTAGCCAGGCC
>JAFDFW010000835.1 GCA_019309605.1 Deltaproteobacteria bacterium
CGCAGGCGAATCGGCCTTTCCGTCAAGAGAACGAAGCCCGATACGACATTGTTGACGAGACCCTGAAGACCGAAGCCAATGCCCACCCCGAGCGCGCTCAGAACGATGGTGAGCCTATCGAGTGGAATCCCAAGGACCGAAACGGCAGCGATGAAGCCGAACGCGATGATCGCGTAGCGGGTGAACGTCGTCAGAGCGAACGGCACTCCTTGCTTCACATGAAGACGGGGAAGGAGTTCCTCCCGGAGAACAAAGCTCACGAAACGCGCGATTATCCAACTCAACCACAAGATGATGAAGAAAGCGCCCAAGTCGCCAAGGGTCACGCCCGTCGTGGCAAGACCGAAACCCAAGTCCGCGGAAAGCACGCGCCCGATCACCCGCGCAACGGGCCTCCAAGCAGACGTCATGTCTGCCAGAGACCACATGAAAAGGACGACGGCAGTCAGACGTGCCACGCGGCTCATCACCTTCGTGGTGACGTCTCGATTCGCGCGGATCATCCGGAACCCGTCCAGTCGGCCCTCGTGCACTGCAGTCGAGACGATTGCTTCGACGATACGCTCGAGCGCCATCCACACCGTCGCCCCGAGCGTACCGATGATGGTGATCATCGCAGCTTCCGCGGCGAGATACGCGTATCCGAACACCGTCGCCCCCACGCCCACTATCGAGATCAGCAGGGCGATCCTGGTCCATAGGCCCGCCAAGACGAACCACAGGCCCTGCCGCATGCGCTTCGGAACGTCGACGTTTCGCAAGAAGCGAATCAGCCAACCCGCGCCTGCAGATACCAGCACCAGCTCGAGGAGGAGCAACGCTCGCTCTATATCGGGGTGGCCGGAGACCATCGTGACCACGACATGGATTGTCCCGAGCAAGCCGAGCCCGACGAGCGCGTTCCGGAACGTTGCGGGCACCATTTCCTTGTAGACGACGAACCAGAGCGGGAGCGCTACGACCCAGGTGAGGACGATTATCTCTGCGACTCGGTCCGGATAGAAGAACCGGACCGAGGCGATGGCCAACAGCAGCGCCGCCGCCCAAGGGTGTCGGAGGGCTTCGAACGCCCGGTCCTCCCAGGGGATCCCTCCGTCTTGCTGGTGCTTTTCGATTCGGGCGGCCAACAAGGCTCGCGCTCGAACGAACGCCCATCCGAGGGCAAGGACGAGGAAGAGCCGTAGAAGCAACATGCCCCGCTCCGCGCGCAGGTAGCTCGTCACAGCCAGCCAGGAGAAGCCAATCTCATAACCATCGCGCTCCGTTTCCTCTGCTGGGCGGGGCCCTGTGGACCACAGCGGTGGATCCTGCCGCTCGAAAATGCTCTGTGCCTGCTGGCGCTGCGCAAGCATCACGCTCTGTTCGGCCAAGTGGACGCTATCGCGAACGTCCAGGGCCCGAGACTGGAGCGCGAGCACCTCGCTTAGCTTCTTGGCCAGCTCCTTCTGGCCCTCGCGGAGGCCATGCAGAATCGAGGCGGTGCGATCTCGGACGGGCTTCGGGATGGAAGGTTTCCTGATAGCTCGTACGGCCCTCGTCCAAACCTCGATGTCCTCCTCATTCTGGGTCTCCAGCTCTTCGAGGTCACCGGCATACTCACTGAGCTTGGCGATCTGCCTCTTGGTCCGCGCGTCCAAGAACTCGAGCTGAGTGTGCAAGGCGTTGAGCTCCGAGATCATCATTCGGCGAGATTCGAGCGCGTTGACTTGCTTCCGAAGCTCAGCGCCTTCGGCTTCGATCTCATCGAGCGCTGCGTTCACGTCTTCCGCGACATCGATGACCGACATCTCGTTTTGGATCTGGGAGAGTCGATCCTCGACGGCATTGGCTTGAATCGCGAAGTCCGCGCTCGTGATCTCCTTAGGCTCCTCGGGTGCCGGGACTTCGGGCTTGGGCTCGGCGTCCTGGGCACGCGCCATGGTACGCTGATGAGGCCCAAGGCAAGTGCAAGTGCGGAGGCGGTTACCGAGAGCCCGTCAGGATGTAAATTGCGCTGCATCTTCGTCCGAGCGGAGTACTCCAGTGCCAGTTCGCGTGCCAGCCAACCGCCCTAGACAGAACGAGGTCCAGCAGATAACAAGCTAGGCATCCGATGACTGCCGATGAGTCGACGAAACCGAAAAGGAGGAAGGGAAGAATGATTGCCGCGCTGGTAGTACTTTTTCACGTCATGGGCTTCACCTCGTCCATTCACGCGGTCATGAGCACCCGCACCTCGCAGGGCGCTATCGCTTGGGCGGTCTCGCTCAACACGTTCCCGTATTTGGCCGTGCCGGCGTACTGGGTGCTGGGGCGGAGC
>JAFDFW010000149.1 GCA_019309605.1 Deltaproteobacteria bacterium
TAGTCGTTGCGCTGGGCGACTCGAACGTCTTCTGCACCCTCGATTCCTGCGATGTGTCGAGCGATGTCCCCGCCAATTGTTTCGAGGACCTCGAGGTCGCTGCCTTTGACTTGGAAGTGAATCGGCGCGGGCTCGCCGAAGTTGAGCGCGGCGGTGAGCATGCCGCCGGTGTCGAACGCGAACTCGGCCTGGGGGAAATCCCTCCGCAACGTTTCACGGAGGGTCTCGACGACTTCGAAGATGTCCCGACGGCCCTCCTTGAGCTGGAGCAGCATGAAGGCGTCCATCGGGCCAGTGTTGGGCGTGTACGCGGCGGGCCAATCCATGAGGACGCCGATATTGGTGATCAGCATGCGCAGATTCGAATCCGGGTCGTTCTCGACCGTGGGAAACTCCGGGTCCGGCTCACCCAGCTCGTCGATGACGGCGCTCTCGACGGCGGCGAGCACTCGCTCGGTGTGCTCGATTCGCGTGCCCGAAGGCATTCGCACGTAGATCTGGAGTTGCGCCGCATCGACGCGCGGAAAGAGCTCGGTTCCGGTCTGGGTCAGGAGAAAGCCTGCAGCCACCGCTGCAATCGCAGTCGCGGTCAGCACCGCCCACCGACCTCGAATCGCGGAAGAGATCGCGTTCGAATAGCGATGTTGCCAACCGCTCTCGTGAGGCGCTCCACCTTCGCCAGCCTCCAAGAACCGTGCACAGAACGAGGGGACCACGGTGAGTGCCACGATGAGGGACGCAACGATCACGAATGTGGCGGCCCATGCGAGCGGCGCGAAGAGATACTTCGCCATCCCTGAAAGGAAAATCGTCGGCAAGAAGACCGCTGCAAACGTCAGCGTCGAAACCACGATCGACGGAGCCACTTCCTTGGTGCCATCGAGCGCGGCACGTGCTTTCGATTTCCCGAGCGACCGGTGCCGAATGATGTTCTCAACCACGACGATCGACTGGTCGACCAACGCCGTGGCCCGAAATGTTCGAAGAAAGAGGAAGACGACGAGACCCGCAAGGAGCGCACCCAAGAGGGCCGCAAACTGTAAACCATCGATCGCATCACGAACGTACACCGATTGATCGAGCACGACCTCGAGCGCCAAGTCTTGAGCGCGCTCGTCCATCTCCCGCAATCGCTCGCGGATCTGCCGAAGCTGGCCCTGGATGGCGTCGACGATCTCGATCGTGTTCGCGCCTGGCTGACGATAAATCGGGATGTAGACCTGCCGCCGCCCGTTGATCCGCACGATGTTCGATTGAATCTGCGCAGAATCTTGGACACTAGCGACGTCCCGCATGAAAACGACGCTTCCGTTGTGGGTCGCAATGGGCATGTCGTTGAGCTCAGCGACCTTGGCAGGCATTGCGTTGGCGAAGATTTGATAGTCGGTTTCGCCGGCCTTCATGTTGCCTGCGGGCACGAACACCGATTGCTTGTTAAGCGCGCGAACGACATCCATGGGGCTCAAGCCACGCGCCTCGAGCTTGTTGCGGTCGACGTACGCGAGGATGCGGCGGAGCTTTCCGCCATAGACCGCAGGCGCGATCACCCCTGGGATCGACTGCAATCGGTTACGGAGCTCGAAGTACGCGACGTCGTACAACTCCTTTTCGGTCATGGTCGGGGACGACACGCTCACGAGGCACAACGGCACCGACGCCGTCGGATCGAAGGGCATCACCATCGGCGGCACGGTCCCGGGCGGCAGGTAGAACATGTCGCTGACCGCGTACGAGGTGACCTGACTCATCGCCGTCTCGAAGGCGATCCCTTCACGGAAGAAGTCCTTCACGATGCTCACCCCAAGCATCGACCGCGCTTCCTGATGCTCAATCCCCACCGACTGACCGGTCCAGCGCTCGAGGCGGCTCGTGATATCGCGCTCCATCACCTCGGGCGGCATCCCGGGATAGAACGTGACGATCTGCACCGCCGGCGTCTTGAATGTAGGCAGCAAATCAGCCGGTAGGTCACGATACGAAACCGTGCCAAGCACCAAGACGATGAGTGCACCTACGAGGACGATGTATGGATAACGAATCGCGCCGCGAATCACGGCAACCTCTCACTACGCATAAGGGGCTTAGCTTCTCGCGCTTCGCGCGATTCTTGAAGGGGCGTGGTGTGGGGCCTTCTTTTGGGCCTCGGCGTCCGTCGCCAACGCAAAAGCACGTGCGACAATCGCGAGACCCGGAAAGAAGCGCGAAGCGAGGTCGTTCATCATGCACTTCTCGTTGAAGCCCGGAGCCTACCGACTACTGGGCGCAGATCGCGACACTCCGCTGCTCTGTCGTGCTGCACGCGTGAGCTGCCCCGGGGCCTTCCAGGGACGCGGCCAGGTCTGAACAGGTCATGTTCGAGACGCAATCGATCGTGTCGATGAAGGCACTGCCGCACGCCGATGAAGTCACTTCGGCCCCCGTGACGCTCTCTGCGCAGACGTCCCGACAGTCGGCCCCTAACTCGACGTTGGGACAGGCCTCTGCGGCGCTACAGAACGCTTCGCAAGCGAGCGCGACTTCGTTCACGGGGCCAGCGGGATCAGCGGGGTCAACGGGGTCGCCAGGTTCACAGCTGCTCACCCTTTGCTCGTAGGGAGTGCAGTCATCCTGGGAGAATGCGCTGATGGCACGCACCGAGAGGGCGGAGCACGAGAGCTGCTTGTAGCAGGCGAGCGCGTCATCGAACGTCCCGGGGCAGGTCCCCCCAAGCAGCTCGGCGTCCGCTACGGAGGCCTCGCAACTCGAGACGCACGTGCTTCTTGATTCGAGGTTCGGACAGCTATCTATTCTGCCGCAAGCCTCCTCGCACGCTGTGCCTGAGGCTGCGTCTCCACAGCCAATGCCGGTGATCAGTACGCCTATGCAGATTGCAGCTCGAACGATGTTGTTGTCGATCATGGGGTTGTCCTCGTGGTGTGGAGGTCCAGTCGGACCTCCGTTTCGTACAGTTGCCATTGACCCGGGACTCGGTTGGCTTGAACCCCCGATACGCTGTCGCCCTCGCGGCGCCGTTGGCCGTGGGCGTGGTCTCGGGGTTGCAGGGCGAACACGAAGAGCGCCATCGCTAGCAAGACCATCAGTACGTCCCGAATCATCATGACCCGTTGCTAACGCACGGGGCGTGCCATGCGAAAAAGCCGAGTGATTGCAGGAAAAAGCTGGGTCTAGGAGGGGGAGGTGACGACTGTCGTCATCAGTTTCGGACGACTGCCGTCAAACGTCAGCTGCCCGAACCTCAGCGCGACGTCTTCATCGGAGCTGGCGCTACCACTTCACGCTGCCCGCGCACATGTCGCCTTCCTCGGTGCCTTTCAGCCAGACCTTGAGTTGTGCGACTCGGGCTGTCGTAAGGTAGGTCATTTCGTTGCAAATGCATTCTCCGAGGACGCTCCCGTAGTACCCCGGTGTGTCGTCCGGGTACAGCGAATCGATGTGGCCATCTCTAAACTTGATCCAAGCACGCTGGGCGACTTTGAGCTTTTGTAGGAATAGCTTGTCGTTTTTGTAGACCTTCCGGATCTTCTTGTAGACCCGGTTGAGCTCCGCGTCGGCTTTGCCGCAGGACATATCCTCCCAATCAACCAGCTCGGCGTCCGTTTCCACGGGGATCGTGCTGAGCGCAACGAGTAGACCGACAAAAGCTAGACGCCTTGCAGACAGAAATCTTCTCTTAGACATGTGGCACCACCTTGGTTGTCAGCACGCGTGCGTCGCGTCCTGAGGGTCGACCTCAGGCAAAAGCGATCGGCCATCACGTGAACGACTTGCCGAGACAATCTTCGACAAGAGTCCAGCTGTCCATACGTAATTGTTGTGATGTTTGACGTTCAAAGTCGCGAAAGTCGTGCATACCGTACGCTCGCCAGCATCGTTTGCGGCTCCGGAGCATGGGCCATGTCCGAATCTGGCATACGTAATTGTTTACCCCCTTGCTCGAACGCTTGACAGAGATTCGAGTGATCGGAGAAATTCACGCTTAGCGTCGCAGCTTCGCCACGGCGGCGCCTGAACCTCTGTTCGCTCACCAAGTCGATACGGACTCTTGTGGATTTTCGTAAACGACGATATCAATTTCCACCCGATCGGGATGGTGCGCACGGCGGTCGACGGCGCCTATGGGATCGTCTAGGAGATAGCAGAGATGACAACTTCAAATAGCTACATAGCATTGGCGCTGATCGCCTGCTTCGCATTGGCACCCGCGGTGCTAGTGAGCAGCCCGGCAAGAGCATCCTGGGTGAGAACCACCATCGTGGTTGCACCGACTGCGTGGGACACCAAGCAAGAGGTGTGGTTCGGGAAGGCCGAACAGAAGGCTTTCGAAGAGCAACTTGCTCAAGGCTTGGATGCGACCGGAAGGTACCGGATTGTCAACGTGGAAGACCTCACCGTCGTCGAGGCTACAGAAACCAAGAAGGGCGGCGTCCACGGCGCACAACTTCTGATCGGGTGCCACATCAAAAAGGCCAAGAAGACCGAGCAGAAGGGCAAGAAGGTCAACGTGCTCGGCCTTGGGGGCTCGCAGAAGGTGAAGTCGACCTACGAGATGGAGTTGGCCGTCAGCCTGTTCAACACCCGGACGCAGATGGAGCTCACCGCAGCCACGGTAAAGGTCACGAAAACGTACGAGGACACCACTCGAAACGTGGATCTCGCCGGACTGAAGTTCAAGAAGGATCGCACGTACAGCGACAAGTCGACGCTGCAGATTGGCCGAGACTTGGTTGCAGAGGCTGTGAAGGTGATCGATCGAAAGGTGCGTGACTATGGCTGGAGGAGCTCGGTGAAAGGCGTGGTCAATGGAAAGCCGATAATCATGGGCGGCAAGCGGGACGGCCTAGGCGTTGGCATGGAGTTCGACCTGATTGAGGAAAGCGGGCCGCTCATCGACGACGACACTGGAGAGATTCTCGACGAGGGCGACGAAACGAAAGTCGGCCGCCTTCGTGTGGTGGAAGTCAAAGAGAAGGTGTCGTACTGCCAGAAGGTATCGGGACGAGACGCCGTGAAGGGCGACATCGTTCGACTCGACGAGTCAAAGAAGCAGGTCAGTGCACCAGGGAAGCCCGCCCAAGTGGCGTCGGCACTCGCCGCCTCTGGCCAGTAGGCCCACCGCGCGAGCGGGCGGCCTGGTACGCCTAGTACTTGGCGAGCACCTTACCGGTGCTTGGGTCGCGCACAGTCACGCTGAGAATCCGCGTTTGGACAGACCGGTTCAAACTGGTGCCGTTGACCGTGACCGGCCCTGACTCGAGCCGATAGACCAGTTCGACAGCACGATCCGGATGGCTCGAAAGGTAGGCCTCGGCGGCCCCTGGGGCCATGCGAACCTCACGATGCAAGACCGAATCCTGGAACTGGAACCCGAAGCTGCCACGAGGGGTAAGGCTATAACCCGTCCGTGAATACTGGTAATGGTGATAGCCGGCACAGTTGGTGTTGGGGTCGGGACCAACCCCACTGAACCGCGGGTACACATCAAGAGGGAAGAGTTGCCGACCCATGTCGTAGTTCCCCAGCTTCGCGGCGCCCTTTCCGGTAAAACGCACCTTGGTGGGGCCACCTTTGGCCTTGTTCAGCTCCTTGCTGAAGTATGCCTCGATGTGCTCCATGAGCCGCGCCTTTTTGAACTCGTTGCTACTCGCCTCTTGCCACTGTCGTTGGTAGTTCTTGCACTCTGAGCTCTGATTGGAGCCATAGTTCCTGCCCGTCGAGGTCCCGGGGATGGCGAACGCTTCGTAGTACGCCACGGCCACGGCTGGCTGCTTCAGCCTGGCGTATTGGGCACCCATATACATCTGCCACAAATCATAGTAGCTCGGCATGCCTTTCCTTTTCTCGAAAGTCTTTCCGCTCGGAGCGGCTTCGGTGGAAGCAGGGAAGGCGGCAGCGGTAGCAGCGGCGGACGGCGCGGCAGCGGACGCCGACGCGGCAGCGGGCGGTGGCGGAGCGGCGGACGGCGTAGGAGCACTCGCAACTGGCGCGGCCGTAGCCTCGTCCGAGGAACCCCACACCTCGGAGCTGCGATCCGCTTGAGAGGCGGCGCCCTGACCGGTCAGCCCAGCCACGGCCGCCCCTGAAAACGCCCTGCTCGTATAATTACCCACAGTGCGACCGTTCTTTGGGTCCACAGCTTTGGCGCTCGTGAAGCGTACTGGCGCCGGCTGAAGTTGCCCGTTCAAAGCATGAATCGGCCCAACCTCGGCCTGGACGACGAAGTCGACATCACGCTTCGGGTGCGACCTCAGATACGCATCGGCGCGCGCCTGCGACATGGGCAGGGTCGTGATCCGATCTGCGTTCCCGCCCTGAATGTCCACTTTGAACGTCCCGCGTGGAGCCAAGCTCCTACCTTTGGTCGCGTGGTCGGTCGCCTGACAGATGGACCTTGGTGCTCGCAAGTACGGCCTCACGCTCCGCACTTTGACAGGGAACGCCTTGGCGTTGCGGTCGTATGGCCCCAACGTTCCCGTAGTCTGCATCTTGATCTTCACCGTCTTTGGGGC
>JAFDFW010000836.1 GCA_019309605.1 Deltaproteobacteria bacterium
TGGCGATGGCGTCGGCTCACCGTCACTCCAGGCTTTGTCGTAGGGGACGGGATAGGCCTCTTCCACCTCGTAGCCGGACACGGAGCTTGCGGCGTTCTGTAGCGCCTCGGAGAAGCGACTGGGATCGTTCGTGTCGTCATACACGTTGAAGATGGCGATGGGCCGACTCTTGAAGGGAAACAGAGAGAGCTTGGGCGGCGGCGCCTCGGTCACCGTGAGTTGGAGCTTCGCGGGTTCCAGGCCCAACAGCCGCTGGCTCACCTCGTTCCGCATGCGATTCGCCCACGCCTGATGGCTCTCGCCGTTGCCGCGCAGCACGTACATCCATTTCCGTGAACCCATTCGCAGGTTCTAGTCTCCAACACCAGCCACGGCAATGCTTGCCCCCTTTAGGGCGAGGCTAGTTGGTCTGGGCCTTCTTCGGGAACCAGGGGACGAGGCCGCTCACTTGCTTCATGTGATCCGCGTACTCCGGGCGGCGCTCGGAGCTCCGTCGATCCATCCAGGGAATCGACACCCCCACGAACATCGCCGTCATCATGAGTGGCCCTGCAATCGTCCACGCGTAGCCCAGGTCGGCCGCGAGCCCGAAGAGGTAGAGGCCCCACCAAAACGAAAGCTCGCCGAAGTAGTTCGGGTGCCGCGAGTAGGCCCAGAGCCCCGTCTTGATGATCTCGCCGGGTCGCTTGACCTTGGCGAATGCCACCAGCTGCTGGTCCGCCACGGTTTCGATCGTGATGGCGCCAGCCGTCACGATCAGCGCGACCAGATCGAGCAAGGAAAGCGGGCTGGCGCCTTGGGTGAGCGCGACCCACGCACCGCTGAGACCAAGCAACACCTCGACCGTCGGGAAGAGATGAATGCCGAAGAGGTCGGAGAAGAACCACAGCGCCGGCGCTTTTTCTTTCATGGCGAGGTAGCGCCAGTCCGTGTGGTGGAGCCCCGGCCAGCTGCGGGCCCAGTTGTAGGTGAGGCGCACGCCCCACCAGGTCACCAGGAACAAGACCGCGCCCGCACGCACGGGGTTGATCGCCTCTTCGGCATGGAAAACCCAGTAGAAAACGATCGCGATCGGCGCCACCGACCAATACGAGTCGTACATGCTGGAGCACTTGAGCCCTCGCGAGAACGCGAAGATCACGAGGGTGGCGGCGACATCGGCGAGCGCAACCGTCCACAAGGAGTCGAGCTCCTCTGGAACGAGAAGCAAGGTCACCCACGCGACCGCGAACGCCGCAACATAGGCCCCCGCAAGCCAACCAAACGAAGCTCGCCGGCTCCAGCGAGGCGCAGTCATGTGACTCGGCTCAGCCGCTCAGGTTCTGGTTCGCGAAGTCCCAGTTGACCAGCGAATCGAGGAACGTCTTGATGTAATCGGGGCGCGCGTTGCGGTAGTCGATGTAGTACGCGTGCTCCCAGACATCGATCGTGAGGAGCGGCTTGGCGCTCGTGGTGATCGGCGTCTCGGCGTTCACGGTCTTCTTGATGGCGAGCTTGTCGCCTTCCGCAACGAGCCACGCCCAGCCCGAGCCGAACTGCGTCGCCGCAGCATTCGCGAACTCTTCGCGGAACTTGTCGTAGCTGCCAAAGCTGCCGTTGATCGCGTCGGCGATGGCTCCGCTCGGCTGACCGCCGCCACCGGGTGTCATACTGCTCCAGTAGAAGCTGTGGTTCCAAACCTGCGCAGCGTTGTTGAACGTCGCCCCACCCTCCCGGATGATGTCGACCAACGACTTGCTCGCGAGGGCCGTGCCCTCGATCGCGGCGTTGAGCTTCGTTACGTAGCCCGCGTGATGCTTGCCATAGTGGTACTCGATCGTCTCGGCGCTGATGTGGGGCGCGAGAGCGTCTTGGGCCCACGGAAGGGCTGGCAGTTCGATCGCCATGTTTTCATCTCCGTACTTGGTAATCGTTGATCAACCCCTTAGCGCTGCTGCAGGGGATGTCCAGACTAGGCAGGCGCTAGATCGGGGGCGTCGTCGTTGTCGGTCTCCGGGCCGTTCATTTCGACGAGACTGCTCTGGCCGTCCATGACCGCCCACGACGCCCAAAGGGACTGGTTGCCCTCGCCCTCACCGACCCCATCGAGCAGGAACCAGTCGGACTGAGCCTTGTCGGGTTGGAGGTCGAGGATGAAGTACCCGCGACGTTCGTTCTCGTAGTCCCGAACATGGGGCTCTCCGGCAAAGATTTCGGCAATGGCCGGAGGGATCCCGGGCGGCGAGCTGATCCCGGGTGCCACGAACTCGACGGCCACCGCAGCATCTCGCGTCTCCTCGGAGTAGCTGCCGTCATCGACGGTGACGTCCATGGCCCAGGAGCTGTGAACGTCGCCCGTCACGACCACCACGTTCGAAATCTCGCGGTCGCGCAGGAATCTCACGAGATCGTTACGTGCCTTATACCCCTGCCACTGATCGTTGTTGCCGTAGGTGCCCGGGGCGATCTTCCACAGGCTCATGAGGACCTGGTTTCCGAGCACTTTCCATTTGGCAGAACTGTTCTCGAGCTGAGCCAGGAGCCATGCTTGTTGCTCGGTGCCGAGGATCTGGTTCGGTAGATTTGGATCGTCGGGTGTAAACGCAGGCTGGATATATTGCTCCTCGCGACCTTCGATACGGGTGTCGAGCATGATGATGTCGGCCAGCTCTCCGTACTTCAGGTTGCGATACAGCTTCTGGCCCGGGTTGTCCCGGATCGGAATCCACTCGAAAAACGCCTGTCTTGCGGCCGCGACACGATCGGACCAGTCGCCCTCACCCTCAGGATCGCAGGGCTGCTCGCAGTCGGGGTTGGGGGGCGTGTGATTCTCCGCGCCGCCCATCCAGGAGTTGTTCGCGGTTTCGTGATCGTCCCAGACCACGATGAAGGGCGTTTGGCGGTGGAGCTCCTGAAGATTGGGATCTCGGCGGGCTTGGCTGATGCGTTTGCGATAATCGTCGAGGGTGACGGTCTCGTGCGACGGCTCGACTGCGCGCACCTGTTCGGCGTTGTCCGGATCGTTCCCGTACTCGTAGTAGTAGTCACCGAGGTGAATGATTGCGTCGAGGTCGGCTCGCTCGGCCATCTGGCGGTAACTGTAGAAGTATCCGAGCGCGTAGTCGGCGCAGGAACAAACGCCGAACCGTAGCCTGTCGGCATCACTGCCCTTGGGCGCAAGCCGCGTACGGCCGATCGGGCTCCAGCGGCCCAGGGCCGCGAAGCGATAGTAGTAGTTCCGACCCCATGCCAAACCGGGCACGTCAATTTTCACCGTGAAGTCGCGCGAGGCGTCGGTCCCCACGGTGCCCTGCGCCGTGCGCTCGAGGAAGCCTTCGTCGAGGGCCATCTCCCACCAGACCTCGATAGGCTCCGGCGCCTCTTGCGAGACGCGCGTCCAGAGGATCACGCCGTCAGTCAATGGATCCCCACTCGCCACACCGTGCTCGAATAGCTTCTCCGGCCCCAGCGGGCCGCTCCACTCGTAGTCTGGGAGCTCGGGAAGCGGCGGGGGACCGCTGTCGCTGCTTTCACATCCATTGAGCAGCAGCGGGCTTAGACCGGCTGCGCCCATCCCCTTGAGGATCTCTCTCCGACTGAAGTGCATCCCTATCCTATCCCGAGTGCTGACTCGCTATCCGAAGACGCGGACGAGCAGGGCGAAG
>JAFDFW010000837.1 GCA_019309605.1 Deltaproteobacteria bacterium
CCAGTTTTCCTCGGCCGTATAAAGAGAGGAGGCGCCGTAGAAGCCGTACTGGTAGTCGAAGCCCCGAGCTGCTGGGACTTGCTCCCGGTGGATGCCGAGGTGCCACTTGCCGATGAGCGCGGTGCTGTAGTCGTACTTCTTGAGAATCTCGGAGAGCATGATCTCGGAGGGGGGCACGCCTTGTTTGTGCACCTGCCACGCCGAGGGGAACGAAGGCTTGGCCTTCACTTTAAACTCGCCCGTGTCGACCAGCCATCTGCCGGAGATGTATTCTACGTAGTTGCTCGGGTAGAACTCCATCACCTGCGTTTCGAATCCGTATCGATTCTGCACGCGGCCGGTCATGAGGCCTGCGCGGGCGGGCGCGCAGGTCGGGGCGGTGGCGTAGCCCTCTTCGAAGACCACACCGTCCTTGCCGATCTGATCGATGTTCGGGGTCGAGATGTGCTCGACTCCGTAGGCACTCACTTCGGGCCGAGGTCGTCGGCAACTAGCAAGATGATGTTCGGCTGGCGCTGTGTTTCGGCCGGGAGTGGGGCGCTCATGAACGCCGCCTTGCTCTTCTCCATGTCCTTGTCCCACTTGATGCGCCATTTGACGCGAGTGATGGAACAACTGACGAGGACCAACCCCAGGCTCACCAGGAGAAACGCACGCAGGCAGCGGTAGTTCATGATTTCTTTCTCGTCCTTACACCCCCACGTAGGCAATTGGAAACGCTAAATCTGCGTGCGTCCCGCTAAATTTCCGCCGCCCCTCGGAGCTTTTTTCGACTACTGTCGGCGCATGCGCCGAGTTCGGGTGATCGCGCTATTGGGCGTGTTAGTGAGCCCCGCCACCGCGTGGGCAAGCAATACCGAAGAGGTCAACGCGGGGCTCGACGTCACGCTCACCGGAGGCGCCGTCGTGGCCAACGTCTACACGGGGGCTTCGCTTTGGTACAACCCCGCGGGCATCGCACGCTCAGATCAGCCCTCGTTGGAGCTTGCTGGCGTCACCATGAATATGCAGATCGTCAGGAACCCGGGGCTCTTGACGATCAACACCGATCCGCCGGGGAAGAGCGAGGGCAGCGGCTTCAACTTCACCGTGATTCCGCAGGCCCTGACCTTCACGATCGTGCTCAAGGAGAACCTGAAGCTCGGGATAGGGCTGTTCAACTCGTCCGTTCGGCGGGAGTTCGTCACCGAGCAGGCGACCACGCCCGTCGGTACCACGCCGGCCGTGAATTCCTTTACGGGGCGGAATTCCAAAGTCGACCTCTTTCACATCAGCTCAGGTTTGGCAGGGGAGTTTGGCAAGAGGCAGAAGGTTCTCTTTGGCGGGGCCTTCGACATCGTCATTGCGAATGCTCGCGTGGATGACAGCTACACGGTCTTTTACGATGGCGGCGTTGCGGGGCAGGTCTCGAGCGGCGTCGTCAGGACACAGACGGGGTTCGGCTTCCAGCTCAAGGCAGGCATCCAATGGGTCCCGATCCCCAAAGTTCGGATCGGCCTCTCGATCGCTTCGCCCAGCTACGTCTTTGCGTTGCTCGAACGATTCGCGAACCACTACAACCAGGCGCCGGGCACCACCACGCCGGTTCCCACAGGCGGTGAGCAGTTTGCCGAGGGAAGCGAGAGTCGGGGAGGTCGCGGGGGCTGGTGGGGCGTCGATCCCGGCAACCTACGGTTCGGAGTCGCGTACGTCGGCAGCTGGGGATGGGTCGAAGGCGATCTCGTGTATAACTGGCGCCTGCGCGAAGACGAGCTTGGCCTGAATTTTCGAGGCTTCATCAACGGCCGCGTCGGAGCCGCGTTTCGAGTTAGCAAGAGCGTCAAGCTCGGTGTCGGCGCGTTTACCGACTTCAGTCAGGTCGACCAGCTCGCACGGCTACCCTTGGCAACCCAACAAATCGACTTCTTCGGCGTCCACCTGGGAGTCCTCTATTCCACTCAGGAAGTGCATCCCGACAAGCAGAGTGAGGAGGAGGAAGAGGGTGTCGGTTTCTCGCTCGCGGTCGGGCTCCGCTACGCGTTTGGGCGTGGGGATACCTTGGGCTTGCTGATCCCTGCGCAGTACGATCCGAGCGACATAAGAAACAATCCGGTGCCCACGAAGGTTCACGAGATCGGCATCACCTTCGCGGCCAAGGTCGCCTTCTGACAACGACGTCACTGCCAGCATCAGCGACCTACGCGGTTTCCCCCTGCCCTTGAAACAATTCCCGAAATCTTCCCCACCAGTCTTCGCCGAGGGTGTAGACGCCGGCGA
>JAFDFW010000150.1 GCA_019309605.1 Deltaproteobacteria bacterium
GCTCAGGATGTGAAACGGCAAGGGGTTGGCGGGCCACAACTTCCAGAGCAGCGCCCAGCAAGAGGGGTATCACGCGGAGCAAGGTCGTCGTCACGATTTGCGTCTCTCGACCGGTTTCTTTTCGTTGGCGGGGAGACAGAGGGCTAGCACGCCGGAGCGGTTCATCGTCGATACGAGCTCGATGCTCGACTCGGCCCAAGCAGGAGGTGTCGTTGCCACGAGCACGGTGCGCATGCCGGCGCCCGTTGCAGCCGTCCAGCCGTCGAGTGAGTCTTCGAAGGCAATGCAGTCCGCTGCTTGGACGCCCAGTCGCTCTGCGGCCAGCAGGTAGCCTTCCGGGGATGGCTTGGGTGACGAAACATCGTTGCGGGTGATCAAGACACTCATCTGCTCCAAGACCCCGGCCGCCTTCAGCCATATTTCCGGCGCGCTACTGTTGGTGACGACCCCCATGGCGACTCCACGTTCCGCCAGGGCGCGAACCGTCCGCGTCGCGCCTGGCATGCTCACATGCTGCGCGGTCTGGAGCAGTGTGGCGAGAGCGTTCGGTTTGGCGTCGAAGAGCGCTTGCTTGATGACCGCGTTCGCCCCCGGCACGCCAATCTCGATCACTTCCGAACGGGGTTTTCCTTGGCGTACCGCGTCCCGGGCTGCGGCGGAAAACTCGATTCCAGCGTCACGGAATACCTGCTCGTAGGCCCGCACATGTAGGGGCGCCGAGTCCACAAGCACACCGTCCATGTCGAAGAGCACGGCGGATGTAGTCATTTTTCATTCATCCGGGGATTAGGATATCGTATCGGCGACAAGAGGCGTAAATGACGAACCAGAAATTACTCGTGACCGGGGGGGCCGGGTACATCGGTGCGGTCCTCGTCCCGGAGCTGCTGGAAGAGGGGCATCATGTCACCGTCTTCGATGCCTTTCTGTACGGGACCGACCCGAGCTCCGATCCCATCGTTCACGAGCGTTGCGAGAAGATTCGCGGCGATATCCGAGATTTTGCCGCGGTCGACCAGGTCCTCGAGCTGGGAGGCTTCGACGCGCTGATTCACCTCGCTGCGATCTCGAACGACCCGAGCTCCGAGCTCGATCACGAGGTCACCGAAACGGTGAATCTCCGAGCGGTCGATCACCTGATGCACGCGGCGAAGAAATACGGAGTGGGGCGCTTCCTCTACGCGTCGTCCGCAAGCGTCTACGGCATCAAAGAAGAAGAAGACGTGACCGAGGAGCTTTCCCTCGATCCGATTACCATCTACGCCAAGTGCAAGGCGGAGGGCGAAAAGATCCTCAACGGTTTGGTGGACGACTCGTTCGTCGGTGTTTCGGTTCGGTCCGCGACTGTGTGCGGCTACTCTCCTCGGCTGAGGCTCGACCTCACCATCAACCTCTTGACCGACCAGGCCCTGACCGATCAGCGGATTCGGGTCTTTGGCGGCGCCCAAATGCGCCCGAATGTGCACATCCGCGACCTGACGGCCTTCTACCGCATGCTCCTCACGGCGCCCGCGGACAAGATCTCGGCTCGCGCGTTCAACATCAGCCGGAGGAACGCCTCGGTCATGGCCCTGGCCGAGATGATCCGGGACGAGCTGGACTCCTCGCTGCCCATCGATACCGTGCCGTCCAATGATCCTCGTTCCTACCACCTCTCCGCAGACAGGGCGCGCAAGGAACTCGGCTTCGAGCCCCGGCACGATTTGGTTACTGCCGTCCGAGAGTTGCGGGAGGCATATCGCAGCGGACGGGTCTCGGACAGCGGGTCCAACATTTATCGAAACGTCGCGTGGATGAAGGCTCGCCCGGAGCTTTGGCGATCCGCCGCGAAGCTCGTTTCATGACTTCGATTCCATACGTCGATCTGATCAAGCAGAATCAGGCGCTGCGCCCTCGCATTCTCGAGGCGATCGATCGAGTGCTGGGCCATGGGCAGTTCATCAACGGCCCCGAGCTGCGCGAGCTCGAGGAAAAGCTGGCTCGACGTCTGGGCGTCGGGGACGTGGTCGGCGTGTCTTCTGGCACTTCCGCTCTCACCTTGGCGATGCGCGCGCTCGACATTGGCCCCGGAGACGAGGTCATCACGGTCTCCCATTCGTATGTCGCCACCGCGAGCTCAGTGTCCCTAGTCGGGGCCACGCCGGTCTTCGTCGATATCGACCCAGCGACGGGCCTGATGGACCCAACCTTGCTCGCCGCGGCGATTTCACCGCGAACCAAGGCTGTGCTGCCCGTGCACCTGGGCGGCGTTCCCTGCCTCATGGATCCGATTCAAGAGCTCTGCAGGGCACATGACCTGCACCTCATCGAGGACTGCGCACAGGCGATCGGAGCCACGCATCATGGTCGCAGCGTGGGCTCGTTCGGTACGGGTTGTTTCTCCCTGCACCCCTTGAAGACCTTGTCTGCCTGTGGGGATGCGGGATTCATCACGACCAACGATCCGGATCTCGCCGCGCTCCTTCGACGCCTCAGGTCCCTGGGCCACCGGGACCGGGACCACGTCGATGTACCAAGTGAGAACGCTCGACTCGACACGCTTCAAGCCGCGATTCTACTCACTAAGCTTCCGCATCTCGATGACTGGATCGCGAGCCGCAGCCAGCACGCCGCCGCGTACCAGACGGCGTTGCGCCCGTTCTTTGAGCTGACGAGCGTCACCGAGGGCGCGGAGCCTGCATACAGCGCCTTCGTCATCCGTCATGACAAACGCGATGCCTTGATCGCGCACCTTGCGTCCCGGGGCTTCGAGGCCAAGGTCCACTATCCGGTTGCGATTCATCAGCAGCGCGCCTTCGGGGGAACGAGCCGCGTGGAGCTTCCGCATACCGAGGCCCTGGTCCAACGGATCGTGAGCCTACCGGTGACGCCCGAGTTAGAGCCCTCCGACAGGGACGCGCTCATCGAGATATTGATCGACTGGAGCCGCAGACATGCGTAGCGCCGAAGCAGATAAGAAGATTCATTCGATCAAAAGCCTGCAAGCCGAGAGGGCACGCCTTCGCAAAGCAGGGAAGACCGTCGTTCAGTGTCACGGCTGCTTCGACATCGTGCACCCGGGACACATCCGTTACCTGCGAATGGCCCGTAGTCTGGGCGATGTCCTGGTCGTGACCGTGAGCGCAGACAACGTGGTGATGAAGGGGTACGACCGACCGTACATCCCGGAAGACCTGCGTCTCGACAACCTGGCCGAGCTCGGCTGCGTGGACTACGTGGCGCTCAGCGAAGACGAGTGGGCCGGCCCGGTCCTCGAGTCCATCCAGCCCGACATCTACGTGAAGGGGCGAGAGTACGAGTCCAAAAACGATCCTCGCTTCGCCAAAGAGAAGAAGATCGTCGAGGCCTACGGCGGCCGCGTCGTGCTCGGTTCGGGAGATGTCATCTTTTCGTCCACCGAGATCGGCCGGCGCAAACGCAACTCGCTGGACATGGAACAGCAGAAGATCCAGCGATTCTGCCACGTCAACGCGATCAATCCCGCTCGGCTCAAGAACGCCATCTCCGCGTTTTCCGACCTCAAGATCTTGGTGCTCGGCGACGCGATTCTCGATCACTACGCGCACTGCGAAGGCGCGCGCGTCGCGTCCGAGAGCCCGATCGTATCCGTGAAGCCGGTCAGCGAGGAGTGGTTCATCGGGGGCGCCGGCCTGATCGCGCGTCAGGCAGCCGTACTCGGCGCCAAGCCGACATTCGTCACCTGCTGCGAAGAGGACGAAGCATTTGGACGAATCAGGAGCAGCCTGGAACGCTTCGGCGTCGAGGTGCACAACCTGCCAGCGCCAGGACGCAGGGCTTACACGAAGACTCGGTACCTGGTCGGCGGCAAGAAGGTCTTCAAAGTCGACCGAGGGAACCCGGCGCCGATTCCCATCGAAACCAGCGACGAGCTGATCACGATGCTTCAGGAGCAGCTCGCGGCTCACGACGGACTGATCGTGACCGATTTCGGATATGGCCTGTTTGGGCCAACGCTCGCCGACGCGATTCCGAAGCTCGCCGAGCATTGCGGCAAGCCCTACTTCGCCGACGTCAGCACCAATGGTCAGGCGAACATCCTCAAGTTCAGCAGGCCGCAGCTCGCAACGCCGACCGAAGACGAGCTTCGGTTCGCCCTGGGTGATGCGGAGAGCGGCCTTTCGAACCTGGCGAGCCGGTACTATGCCGCCAGCGGTGCCCAGGGGCTCATCGTCACGATGGGTCGACGCGGTTCACTTGGCTTTCACCCGCCCAGAGGCGAGGGCGACCGCTTGAGGACCGACTACCTTCCGGCCTTGGAGATCAACGAGGTAGACGCGGTTGGAGCCGGAGACGTGTTTCTCACAGGGGCGAGTCTCGCGAAGCTCTCGGGCGAGCCCCTTCCCGTTGGGATGTACATCGGTAGCTCGCTAGCGTCGATTTCCGCCGGAACCCTCGGCAATGAAGGTGCGTCTCTTCCCGAACTCTACGAGTTCTTCGAGCAGCGTGTGGAGCTGGCTGGCGAGTAGCGATGCGGCGAGGGCTGACCAAGGAACGCGTCCTCGTGACCGCGGGCTTCGCTTTGTCCGCGCTCCTCGTCTTCTACTTCCTACGGCGTATTGATCTGAGGCAGCTCGGCCCCACCTTGGCTTCGGTCAACCTCTGGGTCCTCTCCTGTTGCGTGCTGACAAAAGCAGCCGTCTTCTCACTCGGCGCGTTGCGAAGCAAAGTCTTGCTGAGACCGATCCGTAGATACCGATTTTCCGAATGCTTCACTCCGCTATTGGGCGGGTACGTCACCGACAACATCTTCCCCTTTCGGCTCGGAGAGCTCGTTCGCATCGACCTTCTTGCCAGGGCTGGCGACATTTCTCGAGGGTCTACCGTTGCAGTCGTGGCGCTCGAACGCTTGCTCGACCTCATCTCCTTCTTGATTCTGTTCGCAGCGGTCGTGCCAATTCTGGCGATCGATCTCTCGGGCGACGGTCGTATCGCATGGGCGCTTGGAGCCGTCGTCGGCACGCTTCTCGCGGTCGCCTGGCTAGTTGCCAACCCATCTAGGTTTCCCGCCATCATCGTATTCTTCTCGCGTCCTTTCAGCCAGAGGGTGCAAGCTTGGCTCTTCCAGACGTCGCAACGCTTCGTCGATGGCTTCAGCGCGCTACGTTCCAGTAGAGCGGTGGCCCAAGCTTTCGCGCTCACCTTTCTGACGCGTCTGGTCGGGATGCTCACTGTTCAGTGTTGGCTCTGGGCCTTCGGGCTCGAGCTGCCCGTTTATGCTCCGCTCGTCGTGACGGTCCTTCTCGCGATTGGCACTTTGCTCCCCTCGTCGCCAGGCTTCATCGGCACATTTCACGTCGCCGTCGCGTACGCACTGGAGCTGATGGGAGTCGATGCCGGCATGGCCGCTTCGGTCGCGATTGCAGGGCATTTCATGGCCACGGTTCCCTGGACCGTCATCGGCCTGTTCGTGACCCTTCCGACCATCCGAAGTGTCTGGAAAGGAGGTCCTAGACCCGGTCGGCCAGCGGAAAGCATCCTCGGAGCGTAAAGGCCGCCGAGAAACCGCCGGTGACGGCTGTAGATTTTTCTGGTAACACCGGCGCTCTTGACCCGTTCAAGGCGGTACCTATGAATGGCCAGAAGGTGCAAGACTGGATTGCGAGCGATTTCGAACGTGTGCGCGCGCAGACCGAAGCACTGGCCGCGCCTCTCTCCGCGGAAGACCAATGCGCTCAGAGCATGCCCGAGGCGAGTCCCGTCAAGTGGCACCGCGCCCACACGACAT
>JAFDFW010000151.1 GCA_019309605.1 Deltaproteobacteria bacterium
GGCCACGATTTGCTCCGGCGAAACGCGAATCCCCTCGTACACGACGTCGAACCCGACATCGCGCGCCTTGATGGCGATTTGCTCCGCGCCGTTCGAGTGGCCGTCGAGGCCGGGTTTGCCCACGAGCAGCTTCGCCCGTCGTCCCATCCGCACTTCGAGATCGTTGAGCCGACCGCGCAGTCGTTCGACCACCTCCGCGGAGGCACCGGAGCCCGAAGTCTTCACGGTGGCGCCCGCCACGCCCGTCGGTGCGCGGTACTCACCCCAGACCTCGCGAAGCGTATTGGCCCACTCGCCCGTGGTGACACCTGCGTGAGCGGCGGCGATCGACGCGGTCATCATGTTCTCGCCGGCGTTTGCGACGCGCCGTAGCTCTGCCAGTGCCTTTTCGGCCGCGGCATTGTCGCGTTCTAGCTTCCAGCGACCGAGCGCATCGCGCTGATTCTTGTCGACCTCCGGGTCAACCGTGAGGATCGCATCGTCGAGGTTCTCGGTGAGCGGGGAGGGCGCGCCTTCAATGTACTTGTTGACGCCGACGACGACCTGGTCGCCGTTCTCGATCGCGCGAAGCCGGGCGGCATTGGACTCGACGAGCTTCTGCTTGATGTAGCCGCTCTCGACCGCATCGACCGCGCCGCCGCGCTTCAACACTTCTTGCACCTCGGCCCATGCGGAGTCGACGAGTCGTTGGGTCTGAGCTTCGACGACCTCGCTGCCCTTGAACAAGTCGGCGTATTCGAGAAGGTCGCTCTCGTAGGCGAGGATTTGCTGCGCGCGGAGCGACCATATGCGGGAAGCTGAATCGCGCGGGCGCGGGCGTCCTTGCTGAGAGTGACTGCCAGCATTTCGAGGACGATTCGGATGACGTTGTTCTCGGGCTGTTGCTCGGTCAGACCGAGGGAATTGACCTGCACGCCGTATCGGAACCGACGCTGCTTGGGGTCGGTGACGCCGTAGCGTTCTTGGGTGATGCGGTCCCAGAGCTCGACGAACGCGCGCATCTTGCACAGCTCCTCGACGAAGCGAATGCCGGCGTTGACAAAGAAGCTCATACGGCCGACCACCTTGCCGAACTCGCTCTCGGGGACACGGCCCGTTGCCTTCACCGCGTCGAGAACGCCGATCGCGGTGACCAGCGCGTAGGCGAGCTCCTGGGTCGGCGTGGCGCCAGCTTCCTGCAAGTGGTAGCTGCAAATGTTGATCGGGTTCCACTTGGGAGCTTCGTTGACCGTGTACGTGATCAAGTCGGTGATCAGGCGCATCGACGCGGCAGGCGGGAAGATGTGCGTGCCGCGCGAAAGGTATTCCTTGATGATGTCGTTTTGCGTCGTGCCTCGAAGGACGCTCGGGTCGACACCCTGATCCTCGGCGACCGCGACGTACAGAGCCAACATCCACACAGCGGTGGCGTTGATCGTCATCGAGGTGTTCATTTGGTCGAGCGGCAGCCCGTCGAAGAGCGCGCGCATGTCGCCGATGTGCGAGACGGGAACGCCGACCTTGCCGACCTCGCCGCGAGCAAGCGGGTCGTCCGCGTCGTAGCCAGTCTGCGTCGGCAAATCGAACGCCACGCTGAGGCCGGTTTGGCCCTTGGCCAGGTTCGTTCGATACAGCTCGTTCGACGCGGCCGCCGTACTGTGGCCCGAGTAGGTGCGCATGATCCACGGTCTGTCGCGCTCCTGCTTGCCGTGCTCCGCCATCCGCCGGTCCTTTCCTCTGCTACCCGCCTTGGGGGGCAGAAGGGTACATCGTTTTTCGCGTTGCTTGCGTCGTGGGTCTGCGTGACCGTTGCGGTGCGCTTTACAGCTTCACACGGTCGGCCCCGATGCTCTTTGGATTATCATACGGCCGATGAGGGTCAAGCGCCCGAGAAACATGGCTTTTCAGGCGTTCTGAGCCCTGGTGGATTTTGTAAACTTGCGGTAAACGGCTCGAATGGCGGAGACCAACGCAGCAATGGGACAGCGCCTGCGGGAGCTTCGGCTGCGGCGCGGCTTGCAGCAAAGTGAGGTGGCGCGCCGTCTCAAGATCTCACCCGCCTATTTGAGCCTCATTGAGAAGGGCAAACGCGTCGTTCAGTTGCCGTTGCTCTTTCAGGCGCTCGAGCTCTACGGGGTCCCGGTTGAAGACTTCATGGCGAGCCTCGGCGAGCATCGGGTCGACGATGGCCTCGCGCGACTCCTCGACGAGCCCCTGTTGCGCTCGCTCAACCTCAGCGAGGAAGACCTCGCCAGTATCAGTGCCGAGCCGCGAATGGTGGCCACCATCACGGCGCTCTTCAATCTCTACAAGAACACCCGCAGTCAGCTCGACCACGTGATGGCAAGTGTCGCGCAACGCGAGCGAAAGGCCGATGACGACTCCGTTCGCTTCGACTACAGCCCGTACGACGAGGTGACCGACTTTCTCGAGCAGCATCACAACTGGTTCGAACAGCTCGAGGAACGTGCGCAGCAGCTTCGGCGCGACTGCGCTTTTGGACGCCGCGTCACGAGCGACGACCTAGAGCGCGGGTTGCTGTCGCAGGTGGGGGTTCGCGTGCAGCGAATTCCCGAGCGCGCCGACAGCTCCGTCATCCGTACCTGGAATGCGGAGGAACGCACCCTCACCGTGTCGGAGGATTTGTTCGAGCAGCGGCTGAAGTTCCAGCTCGCGCATACGATCGCGCTCGGGCTTTTCGACGAGGAAAAGCTGCACGAACCGATCCTCGAAGGCTACAGGGGCCAACACGGCGAGACTCGGACACTGATCAAGATCCACCTCGCCAACTACTTTGCTGGCGCGCTCCTACTCCCCTATCCAGAGTTCTACCGCCAAGTGACCAGTACGCGGTACGACGTCGAGCTCCTCGCTCAGCTTTTCGAGTCGTCGTATGAGACGGTTGCGCACCGGATGTGCAATCTATCGGACCCGCGCCGCCGAGGCGCTCCGATGCACTTTCTGAGGGTCGACGTCGCGGGCAATATCTCGAAGCGCTACTCGGGCGACGGAATCCGGTTCCCGCACCAAGGCGGCTCTTGCCCCAAGATGGCCGTGCATCTGGCGTTTCTGACGCCGAGCGTGATTACCAAGCAGTATTCGGCGTTTCCCGATGGGTCGACGTATTTCTGCTTTGCCAAGGTCGTCAGCGAGCCGCAGCAAGGCTCGCTCGTGAAGGGCACGACGCACAGCATCGGCCTCGGCACCCATGCGGACGACGCCAAGCACTTTGCGTACGCCGACGATCTCCCGTTCGCGGATCCGAAGAAGATGGCGGTGCCCGTCGGGACGACGTGCCGGTTCTGTGAGCGCACCGACTGCAACATGCGGTCGGCCCCCAGCTACAAGTTCGCGTTCCGCGTCGATGAGTACACCAAGAAGGACAACTTCTTTTCGCCGTTGGTGAGGGGGGACGCCGGCGCAGATGCACAGAAGCCGGCTCGCCGGAAGCCAACGGCGTGATATGGTCGCGCCCCGGAGGTCAACATGCCGTCGTTCGATGTCGTTTCCAAGATCGACCCACATGAAGTCGATAATGCGCGCAACCAGGCGAGCAAAGAGATCGCCCAGCGATACGATTTCAAGGGTACGGACAGCACGATCGAGAAAACCGAGGAAGGGATCGTGATCCGGGCGAACAGTGAAGGCCGGCTCGACGCCGCGCGCGACGTACTCGAAAGCAAGATGGTCCGCCGGCAGGTGTCCTTGAAGTCCCTCGACGCGCAGCAGTCTCAGCAGGCGGGCGGGCAAATGTGGCGGCAGCTCATCAAGCTCAAAGAAGGCGTGTCTAAGGAAAAGGCCAAGGAAATCGTCAAAGCGATCAAGGACGGTAAGCTCAAGGTTCAGGCCTCGATACAAGGCGACACGGTCCGAGTTTCAGGCAAGAAGCGCGACGATTTGCAGGACACCATCGCGTTCCTCAAGGAGAAAGACTTCGACCTGCCGCTCCAGTACGTCAATTTTCGAGACTAAGGCCGTTTGCTTTGACCCAGATGAAACAAGAGCTCGTGGTCGGCTACCAGGGCACCGAGGGCGCGTACAGCCAACTCGCTGCGATGCATCACTTCGCGGGCGCAGAGGAGGCGCTTCGCTGCGTCGGCTACCACAGCTTTCGCGAAATGCTCGCGGCCGTGAAGGCAGGTGAAGCCGACTATGCAGTGCTCCCGATCGAAAACTCGATCGCCGGCTCGATCAACGACAGCTACGACCTGCTCGCGGCTACGGGGCTCTCCCTCGTCGGGGAGGAGTTTCAGCCGATCGCGCACTGCCTGATCGGAGCGGCGGACGTTGCCGTGACCGACATTCGTCGCGTCTTCTCGCACCCGGTGGCGCTGGCGCAGTGCGGCGAGTTTTTGGAGACCCTCGAAGACTGTCATGTCGAGGCGTTCGTCGACACGGCCATGGCCGTCGAGAAAGTCAAGCGAGACGCCGACCCGACGGAGGCCGCCATCGCGAGCGAAGAAGCAGCGGCGGTGCATGGCTTGCCGATCCTGCGCCGGGACATCGCCGACCACCCGGAGAACTACACACGAATGGTGATCGTCGCGCGGGAACCGGCGCACCACGAGCAAGGCGTGTCCTGCAAAACATCACTGATTTTTTCGACGATTCACGAGCAGGGAGCGTTGGCGCGGTGCATCGCGATCTTCGCCGAGCGGGGTCTGAACCTCACGAAAATCGAATCGCGGCCCAAGCCGCACACGCCGTTCGAGTACGTCTTCTACGTCGATTTCGAGGGCAACGTCGATCGCGAGACCACGCAGAACGCGCTCCGTGACCTCGAGGCAGTAACGACCTTTCTCAAGGTGCTCGGCTCGTATCCGATCGGTCGCGCCGGGGTTAGCTAGCGACCGCTTCTGCCACGTGCGCGAGCCGATTCGCGTCGGTCTCCAGGCCCGCCGCCAGACAGGTCGCCGAAACCATCTTCAGGGCGGCAGCTTCTCCTGGGCCGTCCTGTTGATCGCGCGCCGCGCCGAGTGCCTCGAGCGCGTCGATCATGGCGTCGCGTCGGCGCCCGCGAGCGAGCTGCAGACACGCCGATGCGATTGCTATCCGGATGGCCGCCGCGGGTGTTTGATGGGGGATCTTCTTGGCGGCCGCTAGGGCGCGCTTCGCGGCCGGAACGTCTTCTCGGGTCACATATGAGACGACGCGCAGGCAGTGAGCCCCGGTGAGGTCGCCGCCCGCCGCGATCGAGGATTCGATCAAGCAATCGAACTTGTCGTGATCTTGCTCCTTGAGCATCCGCACGAGCTCGTCGGCGGGGTTCTCGAGCTCCGCTTCGGGGACGGGAATCGTCGGCCGGTCCTCGTCCTCCTCTCGCGGTGGCCCCGATGGAAGTCGAACGGCCCGGCTGATTTCCGAGGCGCCCTCGCGGATCGCGCTGTCGGGTTGATACTGCACAGCTGCTGCCGCCAGTCGCACTGCTGCGTTGGTGTACCCATTATCGGCAGCGAGAGAGCCTGCCTCGAGAATCGCGTGCGCGCCGCGAGCGAGGTCGCCGCCCTCGCAGAGGTAGGCGCCCACCGTGGCCGCCATCGACGGGCCGACCAGTGGCTCCGCGGTGTGCAGCGCGTGGGCGACGAACCGGTAAGCCTCCGTTCGGCGCGAGGGCGGCATGCGCTGCACCACCGCCCTCCGCAAAAGCTCTGAATCGGGCTTGGCCTGCCGCGTCAGGAGCCCGTCGTTGACCAGCGCTTCGAGGGCTCTACGCCGTGTGCCGTCAGGTATTCCGTCCAAGGCGACCGCCGCGTCCACCACTTGCGCGGAAGAAGCGGGGAGGGCGGTGCAGGCGATCTCCAGGAAACGCATCGACGATGTATCGAGCGTGGCGAACCGTTCTTCGAGGAGGGCACGCGGGCCCAGGTGTTGGCGCCGTTCCGCCGTCTCGTCGCGCCAGACGAACTGGTCGCCATCGCGTACGAGGTCGCCGGTGGCGATCATGGTTCGCGCGGCTTCCGTGATCCCCAGCACAGTCGTGCCCCCGGTGATAACGAGCTGTGTGGCGATCTCCGTGTCGGCGTCTGGCCCGAGAATGCCGGCGGCCACGAGCAGCGCTTCGTTGGGATCGAGTGCGGGCAGGTCCACCGTTGCGGCTCGCGGTAGGCCACGGAGGTCCGCCGGAACGCTCGATTCCGTCGTCCGGACGCACAGCAAGGCGGCTACGGTGTCATCGGATAGCGCCGCACCGAGGACCCCAAGCGTTGCAGGATCGACCGCTCCAAGGCGATCGACGTAGATCCACGGTAGACCGTGTTCGGTCTGCAGCGCCCGGCACACCGCCTTGAAGGCGTGAATCGCCGCCGCGCGGGGCGGAAGGGTTGCGCAGGCGATGGCTTTGAGCGCGTCGGCGACACCAGGCTCGGTCTTTTTGAGAGATTGTCGCGTCGGCTC
>JAFDFW010000838.1 GCA_019309605.1 Deltaproteobacteria bacterium
CGACGTCCGCAGGCGCAGTAAACGCCCGAAGGATGGGCAGCAACGAATAGGTCGCCAACAGGGGTGCTTCGTCGGTCTTCGTGTAGAGGATGGTCGGCTTCTGGGTCATCTGATAGTTCTCTCGGTGCAGAAGATGTGGACGACCGCGGGTTTCCCGCAAAGTGGCCCCGGTCGCAACCCACCGGCGCTGGCGAAGAGACGCTAGCCGGACCCCACAGCACTTCTTGGGCGAATTTCAGGGGCTTTCGACGAGCTTCAACTCTGCATCCCGGTCACGTTTGCCTTTCGAAAGGCGAAGGTCAGCATGCTGTGGAAGCCGTTCGGCAACGCTCGGGTGAACCAGTGGGCGGCGCGTGCGTCCCCTCCGACGATGAGACGGCGCTGCTTGCGCTCGATGGCGCGCGCGACTAGCCGGCCGACCTTGTCCGGATCAAGGCCGTACTTGTCGGCCATCTCGACCCGAATGACTCCGGGGTGTACGGAGGTCACCGAGACGCTCGTGTTGGCGAGCTCGGTCCAAAGCGCCTCGCTGAGCGCTTTCACGGCCGCCTTCGTCATCGAATAGCAAGCCTGACCCGGCATTCCGAAGAAACCGAAGAGGCTCGAGATGTTGACGATCTGTGCCCAGTCGGCCTGCTTGAGGTGCGGAAGGAAGAACTTGCAGCCGTAGACCACGCCCCAGAGGTTGACACCGATCACCCACTCGGCGTCTTCGATGCTGTGGTCCGCGAAAAATGAGCCGACCGACACGCCCGCGTTGTTGACGAGGATGTGCACCTGACCGTGCGCCGCGGCGACCTCGTCGGGCAGCGCCTGCATCCGCGCTTTGTCGGAAACGTCTGCGATGTGAGTCGTGCACCGGCGATCGTTTCGAGCAACGGTCGACCGGGTCTCTTCGAGCCCCGCTTCGTTGACGTCCACCAATGCCAGGTGACAGCCCTTGTCTGCCAGGTTTTGCGCTATCGCGCGTCCGATCCCACTGGCAGCTCCTGTCACCACAGCCACCCGCTCATCCAAATTGCGTTTCGTCATGACGGGCGGAGCCTGCCACAGATTCCGCGACATTCGAGCCATTATATTCACTGGCCATCTGCAGTGGTATACCGGCTGTTCGGAGCAAACTCATGATCACCGATTTCGACGACTACTTGATCCACCAGGCGCCAACGCCGATCAATCAGCCGAGTGTCACCGACCGCAACTTCTACGACCGGTATTGGTTCAACGGCTTCGACACATCCGGCGAGTTCTTCTTCGGGATCGGCTTCGGGCGCTACCCACACCGCTTCGTCCAAGACGGTAACCTGAGCATCATCCTCGACGGCGTGCAGCACTCTTTCCACACCTCGGGACGGGCTCCCGACGACCCGAAGGACACCTCGATGGGCCCCTTCCGAATCGAGGTCGTGAAGCCGATGCGAGTGATTCGTGTGGTGCTGGAGCCGAACGCCACCGAAGTGGAATGCGACCTCACGTTCTACGCGAAAACGCCACCCGTTCAGGAGCCCCTGAACGAGATCTACGACGGCATGCGGCTCGTCATGAGCCAGCTCAGGTTCTGTCAGTTCGGCCGGTGGGAAGGCTTCTTTTCGATCAAGGGGCGGCGTGTCGAGGTCAAGCGAGCCACGACCGCCGGGACTCGCGACAAATCCTGGGGCGTGCGACCCATGGGCGATTTCGAAGAAGGGGCGCCTAGCAAGCTATCGACAAACCCTGGCGTCTACTTCGCCTGGTCGCCCCTGCAGTTCGATGATGTTTGCTCGGTATGCTTCATTCGCCAGGAGTCAGATGGACGCTCGGTGGAGAGCTCCGCGCAGCTCGTCGAGGTTTACGAAGACGCCGATGAGATCCCGAAGGGGCAGGCGATCGCCGACGCTGAAGAGGCGATGGTCAGTGTGCGGCACAAAGTCCATTGGAAGAGCGGTACACGCTGGCCCGAAGGAGCCACCTTCGACTTCGAGGCGTTGAACGGCGAGACACATCACATCGAGCTCGAACCGATCCTTCGCTTTCACATGATGGGCATCGGTTACCAGCATCCGGAATGGAAGCATGCGCTTTGGCATGACGAGCTCGAGATCGGCTACGACAGTTGGCAGCTCGACGAGGTCGATCCCGAGGACTTCGGCACCATCCACGTCCAGACGCTTTGCCGCGCAAAAATGGGCGACAAAGTCGGGATCGGAGTCCCTTTGCTACGGGCCCCACGAACCCTCGGGATTCCAGGATCTCTTCGACGGCGCGACCTGAGCGGACCAAAGGAAAAGAAAGTGAAAGCACGCACCGCATTCGTCACGGGTGCCGCAACTGGCATCGGCAAAGGCCTCGTCGAAAAACTCGACCGGGAGGGCTGGCGGGTTTTCGCCGGATACAACCGAACACCACCGGACGCGCTCGTCGCTGCGTGCGGCCCCGAACTGCGCACGATGTGCTGCACGGTCAGCGATCCGGCCAGCGTGGCCGAAGCCGCGCGTCAAATCGAGGAAGCACTCCAGGGAGCCGCGCTCGACCTCCTGGTGAACAACGCTGCGACGGCCACCGAAGCGACCGGAGCGATAGAGAACGTGAATATCGAAGCGTTCCAGCGCCTTTTCGAAGTGAACCTTTGGGGTGCGCTTCGGTTGACGCAAGCGCTTCTGCCCTTGGTTCGAAAGAGTGACGACCCTCGCATCATCAACGTCGGCTCGCCGTCGCAATACCTCACGATTCCCCTCGGGGCGCAATATCCGATCAGCAAGGTCGCGCTCGCCAAGCTGACGGAAGCGCTTCGCATCGAGCTCAAGCCATTCGGAATTCAGGTGACGTCCCTGGAACCCAACGGAGTGCAAAGCCCGATG
>JAFDFW010000839.1 GCA_019309605.1 Deltaproteobacteria bacterium
TTTCGACGAAACAGCCGACGAGTCGGAGCACTTCAGCCAGATCCCGGAAGGTTTCGCCGGCGAGCTCAGCGAGCACGACAACGACAGAGCCGACGCCTCGGCTTGGCTAGACCCGATCCCGGTCATCAGCGAGTTCAGGCGAAAAGTGCTGGCCCGGCGACGTCCATCGCTGGTCGGTTCAGATCGATGAACTACTGCGGAACCCGACTATGTTCGCCAAAAACCGAGACAAGTAGGCCACTTGCTACCCATTGACCCCAGCGCGCCGCGCCCGGCGCCCATCCCGACGTCGATCGACGTGCTCTATCGTGATGACGCCGTCGTTGTCGTCGACAAGCCCTCTGGTCTGTCGGTTCATCGCGGTGACGATCAGGGCAATCTGACGCGCAACGCGATCGGTCAGTGGGTGTATCCCGTGCATCGCCTCGATCGCGCGACCAGTGGCGTGCTGGTGTTCGCCCTCTCATCGGAGCACGCCCGGACCCTGCACGATTCGTTCAGCACCCGCACCGTAAACAAAACGTACCTCGCATTGGTCCGCGGCACGCCTCCAGCACACGGCGTGATCGACAGCCCGATGGCCAAACGCGAGGGAGGTCCAGACGTAGAGTCGGTCACGGAGTACGAGACACTCTTCGTGTCCGATGTGCGGCTCGCGCTTGTCGAGGCGCGGCCGCGAACTGGGCGTCGTCATCAGATCCGCCGGCACCTGCGGCGCATCGACCATCCCATTGCCGGCGACGTCAACTACGGCAACGGCCCCGACAACCGCCGTTATCGCGCCGAGCTTGGCCTTTACCGGCTCGCCCTCCACGCGCAACGGCTGTCGTTCCTGCACCCGGCGAGCGGCGAACGCGTCACGTTCGAGAGCGCCGTCCCCGAGGATCTCGCCGGCCCCCTGCGACGCATTGGCGTGCCAGAGACCCTCCTTGGGGCTTGAAAAGAATCACCGAAGGCCTGCTTCGTTTCTCACTCCATCGCCCACAGCGCCGCCGCACCATCATACAACCTTTGCATGATCTCCATTTCGGTCACGCCCAGCCTTGCGCTCGGGGAGATGTCCACGAGGCCGTCCTTGCCTGCTCCTGAGTGCTCACCGCCTGCGCCACGCACGGAGAGGCCGAGTTTCTTGGCCTCTTGCTTTAGGCGCGTCAGGTCGCTGCCATGTGAGGTAAGCCCCGGTAGTTTCATGTGGAGGCTGGCACGCATGCCGGCGCCGAGGTTTGTCGGGCAAGAGGTGACGTTGCCGTAGGTGGGGGATGTGGCGAAAGGGGGCAGCAGGCCGGTCAGCGTTTCGAGGCCCGCGCGCAGGCGTTCAAATAGGACATTGAGATTGCCACCGTGCTGCATGGCCATGATGCGCAGGTGATCTTCTTCTCCAACCCAGACCAAGAAATCCTCATCGCGCGACACATACATGCCACGGCCATGGGGCCAGTCAGCGCTGATGCCAGCGACGTTCAGGTATGGATCGGCGCTCATGTCCTTGAACATTTGATGGGCTTTTACGCGATGCTCATATTCGTCTTCATCGATTTCATGGGGTGAGCCGGGGGTAGTCGAAAGGTACTGGCCGCCAAATTCCGGGTCTTCGATCAGTTTGGTGAAGGCTTGCGCTGCGACACTTTCAAAAGCTACGCGCTGCTCTCTGCTCATCGCGCCGGGCAAGGGGAACGTTGAAACGTTGCGCGCCACCCGCACCCGCATGGAGACATCTTTGAGGCGTTCGTCAATCGCCCCAAGATCACACGCTGTGCCACCTGTATCCCAATCGTTCTGTGGGGCGATTTCGATGTCGGCAGGAATGCCATGCGAATCGCGGATCATCGGGTCGAGCATCGTTGCAAACTGATCGTAGTCCTGTGGGTTCATCGCATAGGCGCCCATCTGGCTATCGGGATTTTCGATGCCAGAGGCAATGATTCTCACCAACCTCTGCCGTGAATGCTCATCAAGAGAGAGGAAGTACGCCGCATCAAAATGCCGCGCCATCAGGTTTCCCGGCTGGGCCTCTTTGATGGTCTTGATCTTCTCAATGAGCTCTTGGTTGGTCATATTGCTCTCGGATCGAACTGGCGGTTCGCCGGGCGTTGCTAGCGGCCGAAACTCAGCAACTTCAGCAGCTCATGTGCCGCGGCT
>JAFDFW010000152.1 GCA_019309605.1 Deltaproteobacteria bacterium
TCGTAAACGCCACGACTTGCCCATCGCCAGAGATGCGCGGGCTCGCCAGGTGGGAGCCAAACTCCGTGACATCCACGCTCGTCGTGTTGCCCGAGCCGCGTTCGTAGATCTTCAGGAACCCCGGGTTGCTTGTGTAGGCAATGACGTCGCCGTCGCTCGAGACGTCGAACGCCCAGGTCTTCAAAGGAAGCTGCGCCATCACCCGCGTCTCCACGTCGTGAACCAGCAGGTAAGAATCCACCACACGGGTGTCGCAACCAGACCAAGTAACCTCGCAAGGCTCACAGATGTTCCGGCCATAGATGACCTCGCGTCCGTTGGCTGTCACTTGAGGACTGAAGTTACCGCACTCGAAGGTGTTCGCCTCATCGCACCCAACGAACAGCACTATCCCGAGCGCGCCGACACACAGAAATCCAAATAAGCAACGCATGGCAACCTCCTCGGTGTCACCGCGCCCACCCGGCTGGTCACACAAGGCAAAATGGGTCGTCATGAACGCGTGTCTATACGTATTTCTTGCAGGTTTTCACGGTGCAGAAGTTGCGCGACGAATCGACTATGTTTCACGGATCGATGGGATCGTGCGCAGCATTTGCGCTTCGTTTTTTTCGAGTCGCGGCCTCGAATAACAGGCTTTATTCCTGGTCGAGCAACCGATGCGTGCGCGACAGCTGTGTTTGCTACGGCTGACGTTGGATTAGCCCATTTGAAAAGGGTCAGACCCTTTTTTCTTGAATGTCTACGTATGGAGGGGCACGGCGGGGCGCGATGCGGGGACCCAGCGGCGTAGCGAGTGACAATCGGCACGACAGCAACCACCCCCGATTGGGCGCGAGCGCCGAGGGGAGGCTTGCGTGGCCTCAGGCTCCAAGCCCCTCCGGCCACCTTTGCAAGCCGACCCGTCCGCAGGGTCCCCGTGTCGCGTCCCGCCGTGTCCCGGTTCGAACCTGTGAGCACGCCCGCCGCGAGCCGTTCTCCCGTGAGGCAGTTAGCGGTCCGCCGTGCCCAGGCTTAATCTTCCGACTGCTGCCGCATCAGCTCCGCCTGGTGACTACTGCGTAGCGATGTGAACAGGCCTGCGAGATCGCCTTGTATGACCTGGTCTAGGTTGTGCAGCGTCAGTTGGATGCGGTGGTCGGTGATTCGGTTTTGCGGGTAGTTGTAGGTGCGGATCTTTTCCGACCGCTCGCCACTACCGACCATGCTGCGCCGTTCCGAGCTGATCGCGCTTGCTTGCGCCTCGCGCTCGATCTCTAGGAGCTTGGCGGACAGGATCTGTAAGGCTTTGGCCTTGTTCTGGTGCTGTGAACGCTGTTGCTCGGAGCGGACCATGATGCCGCTCGGGATGTGTTTGATCTGCACGGCGGAGAGGGTGCGGTTCACGTGCTGACCTCCGGGTCCGCCTGCCGCAGTTGCAGAGATTTCGAGATCCTTCGGGTCGATGTGGACTTCGTCGACGTCATCGACCTCGGGAAGCACCGCGACCGTAGCGGTGGATGTATGGATGCGTCCCTGTGACTCGGTCGAGGGGACGCGCTGCACCCGGTGTACGCCACCCTCGAAGCGCAGCTGCGAATACACGTTGTCACCGGAGATGGCGGCGATCACTTCCTTGAGACCTCCAGCCGAGGCTTCACTCAAAGACATGACCTCGACCTTCCAGCGCTGTGTTTCCGCGTATCGCGAATACATCCGGAAGAGGTCTGCCGCGAACAAGGCTGCCTCCTCGCCACCTGTACCGCTGCGAATCTCGAGGATGGTGTCACGTTCGTCGTTAGGATCTTGCGGCAGCAGCAGGAGGTTGATCGACGCTTCGATCCGCTCGCGCTCTTCGTCGAGAGCGGGGATCTCCTCGGCCGCCAGCTCTCGAAGGTCCGGATCGGAGAGCGCTTCCTTGTGCCCAGCCAGGTCCTCGGCGATCTGAGTGTACCGAGCGAAGGCCTCTACGAGCCCGTGCAACTCGGCCCGCTCTTTGGTCAGCCCGGTGTACCGCTTGGCGTCGGACACCACGTTGGGCTGGCAGAGCAGCTCTTCGATCTCTCGATAGCGAGCCGACAACGACTCGAGCTTGTCGGTGGGAAGCATGTTTAGGCAGCGCTGGAGGCGCTCAAGGAACCATTCTCGCTCAATACTTCCCTGAAGCGAGCGAAACTCGCAAAGACAATGGGCTCCTCACCGTGGGGCTCATCCTCTTGATTGCCGTCGCGCCAAGCGGCGGCCTCCATGGCAGCGATAGCGATTTCGACCTGGTCGTCGTCGGGCTCCCGGGTCGTGATTTTCTGAAACAGAAAGCCGGGATAGAGCACCACCCGCCGCCAACCGGTCGTGCAAAACCGCGCGCTGAACCTCTGGAACTCGTAGGAAATGGCCGCAATGATTGGCAGCAGCCCGATGCGCATCACCAGCAACGCGGCCTGGCCCAACCAGCCTTCGACATCGGGCATGAGGAGCGGGGCCGCGAGTGAGCCGAGGATGATAGAAACGACGATCACGACGACCAGGAATGTCGTCCCGCAGCGCGGGTGGAGCGTGGTCTGCGCCTGCACGTTCTCGACGGTCAGTGGCAGCTTCTTCTCATAAGCATGGATCGTCTTGTGTTCGGCACCGTGATACTGAAACAGACGCCGCACGTCGGGGATTCGACTGATCGCAAAAAGATAGCCAACGAAGATCAGCAGCTTGAACCCGCCGATGAGAACGTGAAACGCTGTGTCGGTAAGACCTAGGTCCCACCCAGCGCCCTTCGCGATGAGGCTCGCGAGAAACTGCGGCAGCGCGACGAAGAGCCCAAGGGCAAGCAGGACCGAAATGATCACTGTCAACCGCCCCGAGCCCTCGTCTTGTGCGAGCTCTTCCTCGGTCATCTGTTGTTCCGCCGAAAACTGAAGCGCCGAAAAGCCCATCGTCATCGACTCGACCAGCATCGCGACTCCGCGAAACCCGGGGAGCTTCCAGAGCTTCCTCGACCAGGTTGAGCGGTACAGCCCTTCCCGAAGTGCAATCGTACCGTCGGGCCGGCGAACGGCCACGGTTAGACACGCCGGCGCGCGCATCATCACGCCTTCGATGACAGCCTGTCCACCGATGTACGGCTGGGCCATCGTGGCCAACATGGCGCCCTTGCGGGGCGAAGCCCCGTGGGCGGTGCCTTTACGGAACACGGCGGCCTAGTTGTCGGCGGACGCTTCGGGCGTCGCCTCGTCGGCCTTTGCCTTGCCTGTTTTCGCGTACTTCTTGCGGAAGCGCTCGACGCGACCCGCCGTGTCCACCAGTTTCTGCTTGCCCGTGTAGAACGGGTGGCATTGCGAGCAGATGTCCACCTGATCGATGCTCCTGGTCGAGCGCATCTGGTGCGATGCGCCGCAAGCGCAGTGCACGGTAATCGTGTTGTATTCAGGATGGATGTCGGGTTTCATTGCTGTCGTGCTCCGTCGCTGAGCGAGGCCGCCGTATGTAGCCTAGGAGGCCCCAGTCGGCAAATCATTAGGCCGAGGGGCCTTGGGCGCAAGGTGACCAGCCGAATAATGGCATAATATCACCTAATTAGCGGCGTCGTGTAGACTGCCTAACGGTGACGATGAAACCGAAGGGACCCGCGCGTCTCATCCTCGCTGCTTCGATCGCGGCTACGATGACCATCGGGGCCGGCTGCGCGACGACGACTCCCCAAGCCGAACCGGTGGGGGAGAAAACCTCGCAGCCGCCGAGGCCGTCCTCACAAGCAACCCTCGCTCCAAAACTGGTCGTGTTGATCGTGCTAGACCAGCTCGGCTCGTGGGTACTCGATCAGCAACTGCCCTTGCTTCCGAGCGGCAGCGCCATTCGTCGCGCGTACGAGGACGGCGCCTCTCACATCGCAGAGTTTCCCTACGCCTCGACTCAAACGGCACCGGGGCACGCGTCGCTCACAACCGGCGTGCCGCCCGCAGTGCATGGGATTGTCGCGAACGCGGTTTTCCTCCCTGAACGTGGAGTCCGAAAAACCGTGGACGATGGGAAGCACGCGGTGCTCGGCAACCCCGATCGCTACGTGAGCCCTAGCCAGCTTCGCGCCGAAACCGTGGCCGACGTGTTGCACCGTGAGAGCAACGCGAAGGCGCGCATCGTCGGCATCTCGATGAAGGCCCGGTCGGCGGTGCTGCCCGTGGGGCAGAAGGCCAACATCGCCGTCTTCTACGATGCGGTGGCGCACGCCATGACGACGTCGACGTATTACGCGCCCAAGAGCAGGCTGCCGGATTGGCTCCGAGACTTTAGAAAAGCCAACCCGGTCGAGCCGCTTCTGCAGACCTGGGAACCCACCGATCCCGACTGGCTTCAGAAGCACCTCGGACCGGACGCATCGCCCGGAGAGATGTACCCGACCTTCCCGCACGATCCGCGCGAAGCGCCCAACCCTTGGTACGCATTCTCGGGGACGCCGGAGGCAAGCGAATACTTGATGGCTGCCGCATACGCCGTGGTGAAGGCCGATAAGATGGGCATCGATGAGGTGCCGGACTTCCTGGTGCTGAGCGTGTCCGGCACCGACATCGTGGGACACATCTGGGGTGCGCGCTCTTGGGAGTACGCGGACAACCTGCGACGCATCGACCGGGCGCTCACGCACTTCGTGAAGCTCCTCGAAGCCCGCGGGCCGGTTGCCTTCGTGCTCACCGCCGACCACGGAGTCGCCGAGCTGCCTGAACGCGCCCGCGCGGAGGGCCGATCGGGAGGCCGTCTAGGCGGTGAAATGCTGACGGCATCGGCTGAGCAGGCCGCCGACGCGGCACTCGGTGAAGGCGACTGGATCGCGGGTTACGTCTCCCCCTTGTTCACGTACGCGGCCGCGGGCAAGGCACGCCACAAGGAACTCACCAAAGCGCTCCGCAAAGCCATGCCGCACGTGGATGGCGTGAAGGCCGTCTACGACGCGCGGGAGTCAGCCAGTCTGCGTTCGAGCCACAACGACATCGAACGTCTCGTGGGCGGGAGCCTCCCCGACGAACCGCCGGGCGATCTGTATCTCGTCACCGAACCTGGTTGGTTCGATGCGCTGGCCGAAGAGGGCGGAACGAACCACGGAACGCCCTGGGAATACGACCGCCGTGTTCCGGTCCTGATGTGGGGCACCGCTGTCGAGCGCAGGACGAGCCAGGAAGTCCACGATGTCCTCCGGGTCGCGACGACGCTTGCGGCCCTGCTGGGCGTGCCCGCTCCCCCCGGCGCTCCGCAGAGCCCACTACCGGGTGTCATGCGACTGCCCGATTGAGTATGCTCCCGGCATGAAACTCGGAATCGCGCTCGGGAAAGTCGCCACGCTGGCCTTATGGGCATGGGCCGCCCTTTCCTTCATCATGCCGACGGCCGTGCCAGAGGCCGGGATCGGCCAAATGGTGTTCTTGGGTCTGCTGGCGGTGCACGCCGGTGAAGCCTTCGCATTCGCCAAGGGCCTCGCCGCCCAAGACGGCGGGTCGCTGGGCAGTCACGTCGGCAAGCTCATGGTTTTCGGCTACTTCCATGTCATGGGCGTACGGTACGGTTGAGGTTTGCGGCGCCGACGTGATGGGCAATAACTGAGCAATGGGTCAGAAGCGAATTCACCTCGTCGTCCGCGGCCGCGTGCAGGGCGTGTACTTTCGGGCCACCGCACAGCGCGAGGCCCGCCAGCATGGCCTCAGCGGCTGGGTGAAGAACCGTCCGGACGGCTCCGTGGAGATCGTGGCGGAGGGCGAATGACGTTCGCTGACTTCAGGCGGGGTTGGCCGAACGCCCGCCAAGCGCCGTGGGGGCGGTCGATGTGGGAGCCACATTCTTCGGCCGGTAGATGATGCCCTCCGGCACATCTTCATAGTCGACCTTCGGGCTACGGTAGGTGCCCACCAGACGATCCCAGAAGGTGAAGTACTGGCCCAGATTGAAATCGCTATACCAGTGATGGAGCGTGTGGTGGTCGGTGTAGTTGAGCCACGGCCACCGGAAGAAGCTGACGCGATCGTGTCGCCCACAGCGTCACGAAGAGGACCGAGACTAGATAGACCCCAGCGTGAAGCGGGAAGAAGAATGCCGCGATGTGGTGTGGAACGGCCTGTAGGAACGAGTCCATCGGATTGAACGAGAGCGAAGAGTAAGGCGTCGGCACGACGTACTTGTGGTGGCGCTCGTGAACGTGCTTCCAGAGCCACGGCACTCGGTGAAATGCGTAGTGGGTCCAATAGATGAGCGTCTCGGTGAAGATCAAGAGCAGGACCACCTGTCCGAACATCCACCACAGACCGTGCTCGCTCACGTCGTAGTACATCTTGGAGTAGTCCTTCGCGATCAGCATGTGGATCGGAAGCATCAGGGCGCCGTTGCCGACGATGCCGATGACCACCCACTTGATAGCGGACTTCATCTCCTT
>JAFDFW010000153.1 GCA_019309605.1 Deltaproteobacteria bacterium
CCAACAAGGCGCCAAATATCACGAGGTTTTTCAGATTCATCTTTGCCAGTCCTCCAGAGAAGCGCGACTCCGCGGATAGTACTAAACTAGACGCTGGCGTCTACAAGAAAGGATTTGTGACGAAATCTCCCCGAAAGAAGCGAGTCTCCAAAGCCGAATGGCTGGACCGGGCGCTCGATGTCCTCGAGTTGGAAGGCGTGCAGGGCGTTCGCGTCGAACGACTCGCGCGCGACCTGGGGATTGCGAAAGCAGGTTTCTACTGGCACTTCCGGGATCGGAGCGACCTGCTGCAGAGCCTCCTCGACCATTGGGCCCATGAGTTCACCGCCGTGGTCACCGCCAATCCCGATTTGTTGGAAGGGGACCCCAAAACGCGGTTGTACGAGGCGATGCTGATGATTCTCGAGCACGACCTGGCGAAGTACGATCTAGCCATTCGAGACTGGGCCGCTCGTGATTCCGCCGCTGCCAAAGCCGTACGACATGTGACTCGCGCGCGACTGAACTTTGCCCGATCCATCTTCTCCGAGCTTGGCTTCCGGGGCCGGCAGTTGGAGATGCGAGCTCGTTTGTTTGTCGGGTACCACACCTGGGAACACGCCACCTTCCGAGATCTCTCGAAGAACGAACGGCGCGCATTGCTGCGTTTGCGGCACAAGCTTCTGGTGTCGCGGTAACGAGTCGGCTGACTCTCTTTTTCACCGTCAGGTGGAGGCGGTGGGAATCGAACCTGCTTCGGACCACCGTGCTTCGCCTGATTTGGTAGCGATTGCGCGGAACGTGGCCGATGGCGAGACCCCGCTAGACCCCAGTGAATCCGAGTTGGCGGATCAACTCGGGACACGTGTCCCAAACTTGCGCCGTTCGGACGCGTGCTTGGCGCACGTGCGTCGCGCGTGGGGAGCGCTGCGCGTGGTTTGACTTCAACCGCTCCCGCCCGCCCGGACCTCCCACGTTGGAATTGGGGAAACCGGGCGGGAAAACGACCGACACTGAGGCATGTCCCTTCCACGACGTGCATTCCCCAACCAAACCTGCCTGGTAACGTGCCGGCGCGTTGGCCGCCGCTTGCGCCAGCGGGCCGACCAGGCTCGGAAGCAGGTCATCTTGGAGAAGTGAGGTCTGATTCAGTTGCTCGCAGCCGCTGATACGCAAGCGTCATCAAGATCAAGCTAAACGGCGTTGTCAGCAGCGAGCCAAAAATGACCGAGCCCCCAACGGCGCTCAGCACAATCACTATCACGAGCAACACCACACAGGGCGCAAGGTTCTCTTTGATGAGCGTGTAGCTCTGTCCCATCGCGGCGGTCGCACCGGCATCATCCAGCGCGATCGCCTGGAATGTGAATGCGGTTGCGACTGCGAAGATCAGGCCCGGTATCACCAACAAAAGAAGGCCGATGAATACGCCGATCGCGATCAGGATCGTGGCGATGAAACTCGCACCGAAGTGAGAAAAGCCGTCGAACACGTCCGTGGCGGTGCCTGCTTCGCCACGAATGCGTTTATCGACCAGTTTAATGAAGCCGACAACCATCGGCCCGGATAGCAAGCCGAGGCTGACCGCTGAGATCACCAACACCAATAGAGACGTGATCACGTAGAGAACCACGTCGTCTTTGAAGACATTCCAACTTTCGCTCAGTGAGCGCTCTACCAGATTTTCAGTTTGAATTGCCTCGGCCACGGCTACCTCCCTCGCGATGTAGGTTCGTTTGAGAGTATTCGAGATGAGCGCGCTTGGTAAGTCGAGGCTTGATGGAAGATCGTTCCTGTCATCGCTCCCATCTTTCACGCGCTACCACGGGTGCTCCGAGCCGTCCCATTGAAGAAACGTGCCTGTCGTTCCTCAGAACGTTGTCCGTCGCGAGATGTTAGCCGCGATGATCGCGAGGGTGACCAAGCGGACATAACTCGGACCCTACGACCGGCTAAAGCAGAGTCTCTCCGAGCGGGGTGATCTCAGCCAGCTCCTGGTCGATACGCTCGAGGATATCGGCTCCCAGGTCGACGTCGGCGGCGGCGAGATTCTCATCGATGTGTGCCGGGGTGCGGCTGCCGGGGATCGGGACCACACGCGGATCTTGGTGGAGGAGCCAGGCCAGGGCGAGCTGGGCCGGCGTGATGGTGAGCTCAGCGGCAATCCTGCGAATGGGTTCGAACCGGTCCACGTTCGTTCCGAGGTTGTCAGGGGCAAATCGCGGCAGGTTCTGGCGGAAGTCGTCGGCGGCAACGTCGGTGACGGTGCCGGCGAGGAATCCGGCACCAAGCGGACTCCACGCCACGATCCCGACACCGTGCTCGCGGCACAGCGCCAGCAGGTCAGGTTCGATGGGCTTCCACATCGACCATTCGATTTGCACCGCCGCGATCGGATGGATGCCGAGGGCGCGGCGGAGATGGTCGACGGTTACGTTGGAGAGCCCGATGTGCCGCACCAGCCCGTCTTCGACCAACTCCGCAACGGCCCCAACGGTGTCCTCGATCGGGACCTGGGGGTCGGGGAAATGCGGGTAGTACAAGTCGATGCGGTCGGTGCCGAGCCGTTGCAGGCTCGCCTCGGCGTAGCGGCGCACAAAACGGGGCTCGCCGTTGACCGCCAGCTCCCCGAACGTGAACGTGAACCCGACCGGGAACGGGTGCGGCTCAGCGTCGGTTGGGAGCAGGAACCCGAACTTGGTGGCCACAACAACCTGGTCTCGCCGGTCGGCGATGACCCGGCCGACCAGTGTTTCGTTGTGGCCTCCGCCGTAGCCGTCGGCCGTGTCCACCATGGTGACGCCAGCATCCAGTGCGTGGCTCAGGGCGGCTGCGGCTCGCTCGTCGTTGATCTTCCCGTATACGCCGGGCGACAGGACCATGGCCCCGAACCCGACCGCCGACACCGATAGGTCACCCAGATTGCGGCTGTGCATCAGAACATCCTCCCAAGCAGGTTCAACGACTATAGGTGGTAGCCGTCGTCAATGGGAAGCAACTTCAAACGAATGCCATTCACTTGAGAGCCTACGGTGGTTGGCAGGCAAGACCTAGTCCACGAGTTCAACCTACACTCGCAGCCGGAGCACATGATGCACAGGCAAATGCTGATCAACTCACTAGATCCGTTCAGGTTTTTTCCACCGCTTCGGGCGGCCAGCACAAAGAGCACCGCTACGGCAGCCGACTGCCGCCATTGTGCTGGGTATTCACGTCGTGAAGCTGGATTGAGGTTCTTGGATGAATGACACTGTCAATCGCTGGCCGGCGGCGGCGGGACTGTTTGCTGCGCCTTTCTACCTCACGCTCATCTTCGCGCTTGGCGCGTTGGAGCCAGGGTTCAGCCACCTCTCCACACCGATGAGCATGCTTGGCGGCGTACCTGGTGTGCGTGGGATGGCTTTCAATCTCGGCGTGGCCACGACCGGCGTGTTGGTGATTGCTTTTGGGATTGGACTGCGGCGGCAGCTTCCGCCGAAAATGACCGCAAAGGTCGGTTTCGCATTGCTTGCGATTGGCGGCCTGGGGTTGAATGGCGCGGCGTATTTCCACTGCAATGAAGGCTGTAGAAACATCCTGACCCAGGCGGATTTCGTCGGGCGATTGCACATTGTCTCGTCTTTGTTGGCCGGGATGGGGACCGGGCTCGCGCCGATTTTCGTTTGGGCGGCGATGCGCGGCAGCGAGGACTGGAAAGGCCTGGCCACGCCGACGTTGGTGACGGCCCTTCTGGCAAACCTGCCAGGGATTACGTTTTGGATCACGATCGCCACGGACTTCCGGCTCTATTCGATAGAGGGCCTGATCCAGCGCTTGGGCTTTGTGGTCGTATTGATCTGGATCTTCGTTGTCGCCGCGAGATTGTGGTGGATGGCATCAACACGGAACGACGGCACAGGTCTCTAGGCCGTTGTTCATCGGCCGCGTCCTAGACCCGTCAGCGGGCTGATCAAGGAACGCGGCACGCTTCAAGGCTTGCTTAGCGCCTCTTGATACGCTCGCCGCAGCACCTCGACCGAGCGTCCCAAAGCCTCTCGTTCTTCCGCATCCATTTCGGGCTCGATGACTTCGACGGCCCCATTGTCGCCCACGATCGTCGGCAGTGAGATCGCGACATCGCGAATTCCCGCGGCGCCTTCCTGTACGCGCGAGATGGTCACAATTCGTCGTCCCCCACGGAGTGTCCAACGCAGCAGCGCAGCGGTCACGAGGCCGATGGCATGATTTGTCGCGCCTTTTCTCGCAATGATCTCGTAGGCGGCATTGCGTACCTCGTGTGCAGTCTGGAGCTCCCTTTGGCGAGTCCACCCCGGCCACTTGAGTCATCACGTCAACCGGGTTCGTGACGATGATCAACATCCCACGCATTTCGGACAATCGCCGCGCGATGTCGTGCACGATCGTGGCGTTGACCCGAAGCAACTCGAGTCGACTGTCCTTTGGGCCTCCCCCCTTGCCTGCTGCGATGATGACCGCGTTTGCGTCGACCATCTCGTCGATCGAAGCGGCCCGGACAGACGCAGTCGGATAGAAGGATGCGCCGTGCGCGAGGTCCATCGCCTCGCCTTCCGCAAGCCCCGGCTTGGCGTCATCGAGCAGCAGCTCTGTGGCCACGCCGCTATGAAGGATGGACGTCGCCACGCTTGCCCCGACCCAGCCCATGCCCACGATGCCTATCTTCATGGTCGTCGCCCGCGAAGGTACCCCTTCGCACCCGAATCTCGCAGAACTACCTACTTGTGTCGACTTCTGTGAAGCGGCGATCCCCAAGAACTCGTTCGGATTCGCGGTCGCCCCCATGATGGACGCGGGAGGGCACGATGCGAAGCATCTTCATCACAATCGGTTTGCTTGGAATCGTGGCCATGGGTTGCACTACGAAAGAGAAGCCGGGTGGAGCAGCCGCCGACGAAGGCATCGCGGCAAGCAACTCCTGGCTCGAAGTCGTCGACGCCAAGCGCTACGGCGACAGTTGGGAGCAGGCATGCGCGTACTTCAGAGACTTGGTACCCAAGGAACAATGGGAGAGACAGGTGGCTGGCGTCCGTGGCCCGCTGGGACCGGTGCTAAGTCGCGAAGTTGCGTCCGCAGAGTACACCACGAAGCTCCCCGGAGCGCCGGACGGCGAGTACGTCGTCATCCAGTACCGGACGAAGTTCCAAGACAAGGCGGATGCCATCGAGACCGTCACCCCCATGCGCGACCAGGACGGCGTCTTTCGCGTCTCCGGCTACTACATTCGCTAGGAAGGGTCTCGGGACTCTTCAATGACGTTGTTGCTGCTTGGCGCCCTGTTCCTGATTGGGCCGGTTGCCGATGTGGCGGGTCGGTTGACGCAGGAAATGATCCGACCAGGTTGAGCAGGACGTCGAAACGTCACGAAACTTCCACGGATGAATGACCGATAAGTGCGACCCTCAGCTTTGAGGAGCCCCCGGTTCATGACGGCAGAAGCTCGAGTGGTGGTGGAGGCGGTGGGAATCGAACAGGATTCCATCCACCCGGTTCCGACGATTCTTCAAGGGTTTTCACGGACAAACAGGGTGGGGCGGTCCGCTCAAGAATGCAGCGAAAACGCTTTGGCGGGCGAACTTGGGACACGTGTCCCAACGCGCGAGAAAATCCTCGCGCAGCTTCGCCGTGTGCGTGTTGCAGTCGATGAAGTGATCGCGTTGTTTAAAGCATTGCGCGGGAAAGACCGTTTGTGATTACTATCGGAGCATCATGATGAGAAAA
>JAFDFW010000154.1 GCA_019309605.1 Deltaproteobacteria bacterium
CGCCTTGAAGGCGTGAATCGCCGCCGCGCGGGGCGGAAGGGTTGCGCAGGCGATGGCTTTGAGCGCGTCGGCGACACCAGGCTCGGTCTTTTTGAGAGATTGTCGCGTCGGCTCGAGCGCTCGCCAAGCCTTCAGAAGCGCGAGGCGAAGTCCTCCGAGTGGTTCGAGCCCACCGGGCACCGCGCCGATTTCTAGGAACGCGGGGGGTCCCAGCTCATCACGGAGGGCGAACACGCCGGCCCGCGCGCCGACGCCGAGCTCCCCCTTCAAGTAGAACGCTGCGGTCTGGGACCCGGCGGCGGCCTTCTTCATCGGCTCGAGAGCATGGCGGATGCTGGCCGGAACGGGAGCAGGATGAAGTAAGCCAACCGACTGGCGGCACTCTTCGAGAAGCGGCCTGCCTCGGTCGATGGCTTCTCCGTGCAACGAAAAGGAGCTGGTGCTGACGGAACGTCCGAAGAGATAGGTCCTCGACGCGGCTTCGCGAGACTCGACATCGAGAACCACCTCGCCCGCGCGAGCCTGGTTGGCTAGCAGCTGTGCGCGATCGATCGCGCTGCCGCTATTCGTGAGACGGCCCGTGTCGTCGTGAGCCCGTTGAATGTCGCCGCTTGCGATGCCAAACGCGATGGGAATCCCGCCGGCAGGCACGGGCTGGGACTCGGCTTCGGCGAGCAGGCGAAGGGCAAGGTTGATTGCGGTCTTCAGCTCGTGAAGCGCGAAGTTCGCAACGACGGTGCCCGCGAGGGAGGACATGACCTCGCCGCCGCCGCCTTGGACCTCATTCGTGACGTACCGCGCCCACTGCCCGGCGGCCGCGGTGGTCTCCTCTTCTTCGAAGGCGGGAGGCAGGATCCTGTGCCAGAGGACGAAACGTTCCATCGCAATGAACGGCTAGGCGCGCTCGAGCGCCGACGTCATGTCGGTCACGGTCTGAAAGATGCCCATGTCCCCCTCGTACAACACGATCCCACGCGGAGGGCCCCCTGTAAAGGGACTGAGCTTTCTCGACTTCCCAGTTCTGTTTGTGCTAGCTGGGGATCATGCTGAAGGGGGCGCACGTCCTGATTACCGGGGGCGCGGGGTTCATTGGGACCGCGTTGGCGGCGCGTCTTGCCGACGACAACCACGTCCGTGTCCTCGATATCCTGCGCCGAAACGCGCTTTCCGAGGCCGGCCTCGATCACCATCCGAACGTCGAGCTCATCGTCGGTGACGTTCGCGACATGTCGGCGGTTCGCCGGGCGGTGACTGGCTGCGAGTATGTGATCCACATGGCGTCGATCGCCGGCGTCGACACGGTCTTGAAGAATCCCGTCGCGACCATGGAGATCTCTCTCGAAGGTACGATGAACGTTCTTCGTGCAGCCAACGACTGTACAGGCATCAAGCGGGTGATCGATTTCTCGACCAGCGAGGTTTTTGGATCGTACGCGTTTCGCGTCCGGGAAGCCGACGTCACCAGCCTCGGAGCGGTCGGCGAGGCCCGCTGGACCTACGCGGTCAGCAAGCTCGCCACGGAGCACCTCGCCCACAACTACTGGAAGCAGTTCAACCTTCCGACTGTCGCGATTCGCCCCTTCAACATTTTCGGGCCGGGACAGGTGGGCGAAGGGGCGGTGCACGCGTTCGTGGTGCGAGCGCTCCAGGGCGAGAAGCTCCTCATCCACAACGAGGGCGACCAGATTCGCTCGTGGTGCTACATCGACGACATCGTCGAGGCGATTCTGCTCGCCATGGAGTGCGATGGGGCGGTCGGCGAGAGCTTCAACATCGGAAATCCGCGAAGCACCGTCACGATCTACCAGCTTGCGCAGCTGATCGTCCGTCTCACCGGCAGCAAATCCCCCATCGAGTTCGTCGATTGGGACTTCCCGGACGTCGAGCTTCGCATTCCCGACGTGAAGAAGGCCGAGAAGATATTGGGCTTCCGTGCGCACGTGGAGCTTGAGCAAGGGCTGCTCGACACGATCGAGTGGTATCGTCGCAAGCTCAGCGGCGAGGTGTGAAATGGCCGGCGGTTCTCCGCGGGTTTATGATCTGTCTGCCGCGCGTCCCGAACGTTGGTTCGAGGAAGTGCTCGAGCAGTCGAAGGATTTCGAAAAGGCGTGTGAGCTCATCGGACGCAGCACGCTCGGGCTCGCGCTCATTGCGGGCGCGCGCATCCTCAGCCTGACGGCGAACCCTCACTCGCAGGACCGCGCGACGGTTGAGTTCTCGATTGGTCAAGATCCAACGGTTCGGCAAGTGCCACTTTCTGAGTTTCGTGAGACGATCGGACAGCTCCTTCTGACGCCGCTGCAGAGCTGGAGCCTTTCCGACGACCCCGACGTGGAGGGGCTGCAATCGCACATCGGCGGCCGGTACATGCTCGAGGCCTCCTTGTTCCAAGTGGAGCCGCTCGAGCTTCGGCATGACCTTGGCCTTTCCGAGGTCACTCTCCACTTCAACGGTCTTCGACATGTGTTGGCGCTCGACGATTTTAGAGACGTGCTTGACGAGCGTGTGCGCTCCGAGCTCGGGCTCGACCAGCAGGATGATGTTGCGATCGACCTGACCATCGTGGACCAGGCGGAAGAGGCCAACGCCCACGGGAACTGGGGGGCCACGGTCGCCATGCTCACCCCCTGGCTGACCCCAATTTCGATGCTCTTGCGCACCGGGGAAGCGGAGGGCCTCACCGAGGACGTCCGCGGGCGTTTGTCGACCAGCCTCGATCTGCTCGGCACGGCGTATGCGAACATGGGTCAGCTCGACGCCGCCAACGAGGTTTTACGGCTTGGGATTCAATGGGCCGGCGAATCGGGAAAGGCGGCGGGTCTGTTTCTCGCCCTGGGACGGGCGTCGGTCGCGAGCGAGAAACACGGCGAGGCGATCGGGCTCCTTCGTCGAGCCATTCGACTCGGTGCCGAGGAAAGCGACGCGTTGCCGCTTCTGGCGCAATCGCTGAGTGCCCGCGAGCAGAGCTTGGCCGCGATGGTATGCAACGAGCGGGCGCGAACTCTGGGTGCGGACCCCGCCGACTTGGAGGCCCTCGCTGCCGAGCTGCGAACGCGTCTCGGCGACGCTTGGCCGACGTTTAAGGCCTGGATGAGCGAGCCCCAGTAGTCGCTTTACTTTGCTCGCGAGGCTTCGTACCGTAGCCGTTCGCATGTCGGGCTTTCTTTTGTCGATCGATCAGGGAACCACCGGTTCCACCGCGCTGCTTTTGTCTCCCAAAGGGCAGATTCTAGGGCGAGCGAACCATGAGTTTCCGCAGCATTTCCCAAGGCCAGGCTGGGTCGAGCACGATCTCGACGAGATTTGGAAGAGCGTCGGCGATGCCGTGTCTGAGGCAATCGAGCGGGCGGGTGTGGCTCCGACCGATTGCCTGGGTATAGGCATCACCAATCAGCGGGAAACCACGGTCCTTTGGGACCGGAACACCGGCAAAGCCGTCCACCGCGCCATCGTCTGGCAGGACCGGCGCACCGCAGACCGCTGCCAAGAGCTCAAAGATGCGGGCAAAGAAGAGATGTTCCGTCAGCGCACCGGGCTGGTGCTCGATCCCTACTTGGCCGGAACCAAGCTCGAATGGCTTCTCGACCAGGTCGACGGCGCGCGGGCGCGCGCGGAGAAGGGCGAGCTGGCCTTTGGTACGATCGACTCCTGGTTGGTTTACCGGTTGTCCGGCGGCAAGGCGCACGTGACTGATGCGAGCAACGCCTCGCGGACGCTTCTGTATGACATTGGCGAAGGACACTGGGACGAGGAGCTTGCGGCCGAGCTGCACGTGCCGATGGTTTTGTTGCCCGAGGTGCGAAGCTGTTCCGAGGTGTATGCGCACACCTCCGGCGTCCCTGGTTTGCCCGACGGGATCCCCATTGCCGGAATGGCGGGGGACCAGCAGGCGGCCTTGTTTGGTCAGACCTGCTTCGAGGTGGGTGACGCCAAGTGCACGTACGGCACGGGTGCGTTCCTACTCATGAACACCGGAACGGACCTGGTACACTCCAAGAACGGGCTCCTCACCACGATCGCGTGGCGGCTCGGCGATCAGACGGTGTATGCGCTCGAAGGCAGCGCGTTCATCGCCGGCGCCGCGGTCCAATGGCTGCGTGACGGGCTCGGCTTGATCGCTTCCTCCGACGAAATCGAAGCCAAGGCGAGGGAAGTCGATGCGACGGGTGACGTCGTGTTCGTGCCTGCATTGGCGGGGTTGGGGGCACCGTATTGGGACCCGCATGCGCGTGGCCTCATTTACGGGCTTACGAGAGATACGACGGCCGCACATTTGGCGCGCGCAACTCTCGAAGGAATGGCGTTCCAAATCGTCGACCTGGTCGACGCCATGCAGGCCGACGCCGATCGCCCTATAAAGCGTTTGAGGGTCGACGGTGGTGCGGCCCGCAATGACTTACTTATGCAATTTGAAGCCGACATGCTGGGGGTGACGATCGACCGTCCCGAGAATGTCGAAACGACTGCCTTAGGAGCTGCTTACTTAGCTGGAATGGCCGTTGGTGTATTCGACGGTCTTGGTTCTATTATAGATGCTTACCGTATCGAGCGTAGCTTTGAGTCTCAGGTCACCCAACCCGAACGAGACGGGCACTTGAGACGATGGCGCGACGCGGTGCGGCGGGCGCGAAGCTAGATGGGAATAACATGAGCGAGAATGATGTCGGGCAAGACAACAAAGAAGAACTAGATGTACCGGTAGCTTGGGAGGCACTCGAAGACGCATTTGAAAACAACGCACCTGAGGTGCACAGCTACTTGCATTTCGACACGGGCGAAGTGATCCGCATCGTCGACGGGGTCGCAGACCCTTCCATGCACACGCGCATCGTCGGCGATAGCCGCTACCTCCGAATCGATCCGGTTTCGTCTCGTGAGCAATATCGATGGATGGAGCGCTTCATCGCGACCGTCGAGGACGAGGATCTGCGGCGGCAGCTCAACATCTCGATCGACGGAAAGGGCGCGTTTAGGCGTTTCAAGGACGCGCTGGTGAACCATCCGGTCGATCGGGAACGCTGGTTCGCGTTTCGGTCCGAGCGTCTGCGCTCCTGCATGGACTCGTGGCTGACGGCCCACGGGATCCACTCGGTGGAGCGGCCCACTTGGCACGTTCCGACCGCCCAGGACATCGGGGAAGTCCAGCCGGAAACCACGAAACCGGCTGAGCCGGACGAGCGAGTCAGCCGGGTGGCGGTGAGTGACGCCCACCGGAAGAGGCTCCATGCGCTGGTCGATGGCCTTTCGCCTCGAGACATGGAGACGGCCGGAACCTTCCTGGAATTCCTCCAGGGCCGGCATCACGCTCCGTCAGTGCCAACCAAGGTCGCCTCCGAGCCAGCCGTCGCCGAGGCACCCTCGCTGGCCGAATCGGAGTAAGAACCTCCTCGTCCTGGTTTGAACCTAGGCGGGGGCGCATCGCCCGACCACTATATGTAGTGGGGGTCACCCACTGACCCTCGCTTCTGGTCGCGTAAACCGTTGCAATATCGTATGTTCAGTGATAGCCACGTCCAACTACTCCTTTGGGGGGCATCGTGAAGATCAAGAAGATCCAAATCGTTGGCTTCAAATCCTTCGTAGACCAGACGACGGTCCATTTCGACCACGACATCACCTGTGTCGTCGGGCCGAACGGCTGTGGCAAATCCAATATCGTGGACGCCATCAAGTGGTGCATGGGCGAGCAGTCGGCC
>JAFDFW010000840.1 GCA_019309605.1 Deltaproteobacteria bacterium
TTGGCGTCGGTTGGGGTCTCGGGGGCTACTGTCCGGGCCCCGCGTTCACCTCGGTGGGTGCCGGGTCACAGGAGGCGTTTACGTTTGGCGCCGCGATGCTCGTCGGCGTCGGTGCGTACCAGTTCTTCACGAGAATCCGTGAAAACCGCACCGGGGGGCCGGCAGACGCACAGGCTGCCGCCATGATTGACGGATGAGTCCCCGTAAAGCGACTGCGTCGCCACGGGGCTTCGCCCGTTCCGTGTTCCCGATCTTTGGCTGGCTGCGCGACTATCAACGCGCCGACCTTGGCCCCGACCTCGTCGCTGGTCTGACGACCGCAGTGATGCTGGTGCCGCAGGCGATGGGTTACGCCCTCCTTGCCGGGCTTCCGCCGATTCACGGGCTGTACGCAGCCGTTGCTCCGCTGATTCTCTACGCCGTGCTGGGGACCTCGCGACATCTTGCGGTGGGTCCCGTCGCCATGGACTCGATCCTCGTTGCCGGAGCCGTTGGCGCCATTGAATTTCTTGTCACGGCCCGTCGTGGCCGGCTTTACCGCGGCTGCCGCGCTCATCATCGCGGCCAGTCAGCTCGGGCATCTTCTCGGCGTCGAGCTTCCCCGCACCCATCACGTTCACCGCGTCGTCTGGGAGGCAATTCAACATGCGTCGGATTGCTCTTGGCCGACGCTGACGATCGGCGTGCTTTCGATTGCCGTGCTCGTCTTGTGTAAGAAGCGTTGGCCGCGGTTTCCGGCGGCGCTGTTCGTCGTAGTCACTACGACGGTCGCAGTTTGGGCGCTTGGTCTTTCCACGCGAGGCGTCTCCATCGTCGGAGAGGTTCCTGCGGGCTTGCCCGGCTTCAGCCTGCCTTCCGTCGACTCCGAGGTCCTCACGCAACTCATTCCTGCGGCCGCCACGATCGCTCTCGTCTCGTTCATGGAAGCCATCTCCGTCGGCCGGGTATTCGCCCAAGCCCATCGCTACGAAATCTCGCCGAACCGAGAGCTCATCGCGCTGGGGTTCGCCAACATGACGGGAGGTGCCACCGGTGGGTATCCGATCGCCGGCGGCTTCTCCCGCTCTGCGGTCAACGTGCGTGCGGGTGCCCGGACGCAGCTGGCCGCTCTTGTCACGTGTGCGGTGGTCATCATCACGCTCCTCGCCTTTACGCGCGCGTTCTTCTATCTACCCAAAACCGCTCTGAGCGCCATCATCGTGGCAGCGGTCGCTGGCCTGATCGACATTCGTGGCGCGGCCGAAGTCTTTCGAGTCAAACGTGCCGACTTCTACCTCCTGGTCCTCACGTTCTTCGCGACTCTCTCACTGGGCATCCAATGGGGAATCCTCGTCGGCGTCGCCGCATCGGTCGTCCTTTTCCTGGTGCGAACGACGCGCCCCTACTTCGCCATCCTCGGGCGCATCCCAGCGTCCCAGACCTACGTCAACATCGCTCGCCACCCGCACGCCGAAACCCTCCCGGGCATCATTCTCGTTCGAGTCGACGCACAGTTCTACTTCGGCAACGTGAGCTTCCTCAAAGAGACGGTGCGAAGTCTGGTCCGCGACTCGGAAGCCCCTGTCCGATACTTCGTCCTCGAGGCCGCCGGCGTGAACGACCTCGACTCCGCCGCCGCCGCAACCTTGGCCGAGCTCGACGAAGAGCTAGCCGCCCAAGGTGTCCGACTGGTGCTCACTCGAATCAAGGGTCCGGTCCGCGACGTCCTCCACCGGAGCGGCCTCCTCGAAAAACTAGCCTCCGAAGGCCGAGTCTACCTCTCCACCCACCGAGCCATCGAAGTCCTCCGCTCCGGCATGGCCCTCCCAGACCTCTCCCCCGAACCCGACGACCCCCGCGAAGAGGCCGACCAAGTAGGCGCCGGCATGCTAAACCCAGACACCCCCGACCCCGGCAAAAACTTCTTCGAAACAGTGAAAAAACGAAAACACTAGATGAGCAACGCGAACGGCTACGAGGAATGGCGAACGAAGGTGGAGGCTGCGACCGATCGGGTTGGGGCGGAGGCCTGGCGTACTGATCCTCAGTCGACCGTCTACGACGCGGCGCTCTTGCGTGAGCATACTGAAGAACTGACGCGCATGCGGGAGGCGGGGAAGGCCACCGAGCTCATCCTCTTGTTGCGAGAGGCGTTGTACCGCCACCTTGGCGAGTTGGCG
>JAFDFW010000155.1 GCA_019309605.1 Deltaproteobacteria bacterium
CGGCCTCCCGCACTTGCTCGGCGAGCTCTCGGGTGATTCGCGCGTACTCCTTGCCCTGCTCCGGGAAGGGAACGTGCTCCATGAAGAATGCGAGCTTGCGCATCGCCTGCTGGGCAAGCGGGAGATCTCCCCGGATCAGAGCGTTTCGCGCCACGAGCGAGAGCGCAGCATGCTCTTTCATGACCTCATCGAAGCCGTCGGGCGTTCCCGCGTCCTGAGAAGCGCGCTTCGGCTCGCAGTCGCAACCGCTCCACGCGGCAATCGCTAGCCCCAGTAAGATCACCCGCCCGACCATGACGCCCCTATCATGCGCTGTCCGAGCGCTCGTTCAACACGCCTTTCAGCCAAAGCCCCGTGGGCGATGCGCAGCATCGGTTTTACGGGGCGTCGTCGTGCGTGAGCAGCAGAGGCACCTTGCTGTCGTGAAGGAGCCGCCTGGCGACGCTTCCGATGAGGAGCCGCTCGATGCCGCTCTTGCCCGTGGTGCCGGCGCAGATCAGCGTTGCGCCGACGTCCTCAGCGACCCGGAGGATGCCTTCGGCCGGTTCTCCCGTGACCAGGTGGGTCTGGATCGCTTGTGCGTCGATCGAGAAGAGCTCCTTGGCCTCGGTCTGAAGCATCTCCTCGAGCCCTAGGTGCAAGGCCTCGCGACGCTTCTCTGCGGCCTCGCCAACTACTGCTCCTCGGTCCGTGTACTCGCCCCAGACGTCGAGGTAGCTATGCACCATGTGCAGCGGCCCGTGGAACACACCGTGAATCGCGCGGGCGACCTCGGCGGCGCGCTTGGACGGACCCGAGAAGTCGAATGAGATGACGATCGAGCTTGGCATCACGCCGCCCTCAGGGGGGACGACGATGATCGGAGTGTGGACCGTCTTGATGACGCGTTCGGTCACGCTGCCGTACATCAGCTTCGCGACGCCGGTCCGGCCGTGAGTGCCGACGATGACCAAGTCCACATCGTGCTCCTTGGCGTAGTCTCGGATCACCTCGTGGACGGTTCCTTCGCGAATCGCTGTGAAGTGCTCCACGCCGGTGGACGCGATGCGCTTGGCTTGCTCATCGAGGGCATCCTGTGCCTCGTTGAGGATGCGAGTCACCGCCTCCGGGCCCGGGCTATACGAGAGGTCCATGAGCAGGTAGGTCGGGATCACCGGAGTGTGTAGAAGGTGCAGCTTGGCGGAGCACCGCTTGGCCAGTTCGACCGCGTAGCTCAGCGCGTGTTGCGCATTTTCCGAGAAATCCGTGGGTACCAGGATTTGTTTGATCTGCATGGCGAGTCCTCCGTCCTCTAAATCGGGGCTGGTTAGCCGCCGAAGGTGTCGCTGGGGATGATATTGTCGCGAAGGAGCTTGTCGGTCACGTAGTCGCGCTCCTCTTCTTCGATGTCGATGCGCAGCATGTTGGCGAGTTTGGTCACGCCCGAGGTGAGGTCGGCCGGCGAGCGGGCCTCCCGAATATCATCGACCAGTCGATCCAGCTCTTGCCGTTGCTTGGCATGCTCGGCGTGCAGGTGACGGGCGCGTTCAGGGCCGAAGCCGTCGGCCTCCTCGATCGCAGGCACCATGTGAGCCTCTTCGAAGTTCATGTGAAGCTCCAGGATGCCGCGCAGGGCATACGCCGCGCGCTTGACCTGACCGGCATCCACCGCCCCCGCACCGAGTTGGGCGACGCCGGCTTCGAGCTCCGAGAGCATTTGTTCGATCTCCCGGTGCTGGCTCAGCACCTTTCGTCGAACCTCAGAGGGCATCAACGGTCGGTCGCTCATGTTGTTCTCCGGTAAGGCATGGGTCACTCGAGGTATTGCAAGGACTGCGCCAACGGTTTAGCAGCATTTCGCTTTTGCGGGCGCGCAAGTTATGCGCCCCGTTGGAATCTTTCGCAGAACCTGCGCTTTTCTGGTTATGCTTCTAGGCCAAAAGCCGTGTTAGTTGCCTGGCACGAAGCTTGATAGGCAAGGGGGTAACCATGGACCAGCCACAAACGATTCTCGTCGGCACGGACTTCTCCGACATCTCGGACGAGGCGCTTCGGGCCGCAGCCCTTTACGCCAAGATGTTCAACTCGCGTGTGCTCGTCACTCACGTATTTGACCCAACGCCGAACGTCCCACCGGTCGTCTGGTCGCGTCCGGACCTCCTCGAGAGGAGCATTCGGGTCGAGATTGAAGAAGCAATTCGCGAGACCCTCACCGGCAAGACCGCCGAGCTTCTCAAAGGGGTCGCGGAGGTGGAGCTCAGCGTCATTCAGCATCCTTCGCCCGGCCGGGCCCTGGTCGAGATGGCTGAGGACGAGGGAGCCGACCTGGTCATCCTGGGCTCCCATGGCCGGAGCGGGCTATCCCGAGCGTTCCTCGGCAGCGTCGCCGAGCGGGTGGTCCGCCACGCGCCGTGTCCGGTACTGGTAGTGCGCGGTCGCTGTGACAACAAGCCGAAAGAGGGAGAATAGCCCGTGTCACTGATTCCACGTTTGGTGGTGGCCTATGACTTTTCCGACCCGGCGCGACGCGCTTTCGAGCTCGCGGTATTCATGGGACGGCAGCTCGAGGCCGAGGTTCACGTCGTCACGGTGCTCGACTCCCGTGAGGCCAACGCGTCGACTGCGGGCAAGGAAATCGAGGACCTGCGTCAGCTCCTCGAGCTGCGGACCTGCGCAACCGTCCAGGGCGACGACCTCGCGCTCCAATGCCACGCCGTGAGCGGTCACCCGGCAGATGCGGTCGTTGCGCTGGCTCGCGAAATCGATGCGCCCCTCATCCTCTGCGGCACCACCGGTAAAGGTGCGGTCGCCCGGACCCTGCTTGGCAGCGTGTCTCACGAGCTCGTGCACAAGAGCGGCGCGATCGTGATGTCCGTGCCCTAGCGTCTAGCCCCTATTACAACGCTGAGCGGTTACGACCCGGGGCCGACGAATGGCGCCTCGACCAGGCGGCTCGACTTGCGGCCGTCGCGCCCTTCCATCGAGATCTTCACCTGCACCTTCACCCCGGGTCGCATCTGGTCGGCTGGGATCACTGCGAGGACGGGAAGATAGGTGCTGCCGAGTGACTCGAGCTCGATGCGCTTTTGCGGGATGATGTATTCGATGCCGCTCTCGGACTCCGGCTCGATGAGAAACGTTTGCTTCTCGCCAGTCTTGTTGATGAGGTGGATCCGCATGGAGTTCCGAACCTGACCGTCGGCGACGAAGAAGGGCGCCCCCGTATGGCGCAGAACGTTAGCCTCGAACGCCGAGCTCTGCGCGAAGGCAAAGACAGACCCGATCAGCCAAAGTGTCGCGATCCCGCCATAGAAGAACAGGCGGGGTCGCCCAAAGTGCTTTGGCTTGCCCTCGAGGCCATTGAGCGAGTCATAGCGGACCAACCCTTCGGGCCTCCCGACCTTGTTCATGATTTCGTCGCACGCGTCGACGCATGCGGCGCACCCCACGCACTCCATCTGTAGGCCGTTGCGGATGTCGATGCCGGTTGGGCACACGACGACGCAGCGCTTGCAGTCCACGCAGTCCCCGTTCTCGGAGTTGCTGGCCTTGCCCCGCGGCTCACCACGGTTCCAATCGTAGCCTATCACCATCGTGTCGCTGTCGGTCATCGCCGACTGCAGACGACCGTAGGGGCAGACGATCAAACAGAGCTGTTCACGGAACCAACTGAAGTTGAAGTAAAGGATCCCCGACATCACGGTGACCCAGGTGAACGCCGTCGGGTGCTCGGCCGGGTTCCGTTGCACCATGTCGAGCACCGACGGGAGCGACACGAAATAGCTGATGAACACGTGCGACAAGGCCAGGGCGAGCACGATGTAAAGGGAGTGCTTGAGTACTTTGCGCCAGAGCTTGTCGAAGGAGAGGCCGGCGGCGTTTCGCCTCAGCCGTTGGGCCCTGGGGCCCTCGATCCATCGCTCGACGCGCCGGAAGACGCCTTCGAGAAAGACGGTGTGCGGGCACGCGTAGCCGCACCACAAGCGGCCCTTGACCGCCGTCATGATCAGCAGCGTGAGCCCGACCCCGCTCAGCAGGAAGAAGACGAGCCAGAAGTCCTGAGCATTGAACACGCCACCAAACAGATAGAAGCGGCGATTGACGATGTCGATGAACACCGCCGGATGCCCGCCCACCTTCACGAATGGCAGGAGGACGTAGATCGCGATCAGGACGGTGAAGACGACATTGCGGATCCGCGTGAAGCGGCCCGACACGTCGGCTGGGTGGACGTAATTCCGGCTGCCATCCGAACGCAGAGAGCTCGCCGGTTCTTCTACGATCGGCAGCTTGGTGGTCATGGTTCGTCCTGGGTGTTGCCCCTCAAGGCTCCCAGATCTCGCCCTCCGGGGCCTTGCCCGGAACCTCGGTGTCCCGGATCGTCAGGAGGTACGCGACCACTTGATTGACGCCTGTTTCTCCGAGAATCGGAGTCCAAGGCGGCATGCCCTTGGCAGCAACGCCGTTGGTCACGGTCGCATGAATGTCGATGGGCGCGCCGCCGTGTACCCAGTACTTGTCGGTCAGGTTTGGTCCAAGTCCCTCTCGGCCCTGTCCCTTGGCGTCGTGGCAAGCGAAGCACTGCGCCATGAAGATCTCCTGGCCCGCCGCCACCGCGCTCTCGTCGGCCGCGAGCGCGGTGAGCGATTCATCGGTGACGATACTTCGCTCGGCTTCGGCCGCGGCCACTTCCGCCGCGTACTTCTGCGGTTGGAGCTCCCCGATGGCGTACTCGTGGAAGTAGAACCAGTACACCAGACCGAAGACGACCGCTCCGTAGAAGGTGAGTAGCCACCAGGTCGGGAGGTTGTTATCGGCCTCCTCGATGTCGTCGTAGACGTGGAGGATCTCCCCTTGGATTTCGTCGGTTCGCTTTGCCTCACTCATGGGGTACCTCCAACTCCTCCTCGAGCGGAATGCGCGCGCAGAGATCCGCTTCGGATGCCTTCATCCGCATCACGCGAATGACCACGACTAGAAACACGATGAAGAACAGAACCAGCGCGAGCACCGGATAGAGCAGCACAGGGCTCTGTTCAAAGAACTCGGAAGCGAATCGTCTCATTGCCCCGCCTCCTTCGTCTCTGCGGCGACGAGGGCCTTGCCCTCGGGCACGCGACCCAAACGCTGCAAGTACGCGATCAGAGCCACCATGCGGCTGTTGACCACGAGTTCGCAGCCCTCGGTAGGCGCGTCACAGACGGTGACGCCCGCGTTCTCGGCCAGGCCCGCTGCGATGGCCGCTGCCGCCGCACGTGCGTTTTCTTCGGCCATTTGAATCTGATCGGCCCGATACGGGACGCCGACGTTCCTCATGGCTCGAAGTTTCACTTGGGTGTTCGAGAAGTCGATCGTTTCCTTCGCGAGGTGTGGATACGGCGGCATGTTCGAGCCCGGCGAAATCTCACGTGGGTCGATCATGTGCTTGTAGTGCCATACGTCCGCGTACTTGCGGCCGACGCGCGCCAGGTCCGGACCGATGCGGCGTGAGCCCCACTGGAACGGATGGTCGAAGATCGAGTCATCCATCACCGAAACGTCCCCGTAGCGCGCGGTCTCCCAGGTGAAGGGTCGAATCATCTGCGAGTGGCAGGTGTAGCAACCCTCTCGAAGGAAGACGTCGCGGCCTTCGAGCTCGAGCGGCGTGTACGGGACGTTCTTGGTGGTGCGAATCGACTC
>JAFDFW010000841.1 GCA_019309605.1 Deltaproteobacteria bacterium
AGTCGGATTGCCAACCAGCGCGGTGGCGTTGATCTTGGCGGTAGACCGGATTCTCGACATGTTACGAACGACGGTGAACGTGTGGTCGGACTCGGTGGCAGCCGCGGTGGTGGACGCGCGGGAGTAGCTCGGACACTGGCACCGACACCGACACTGGCACCGACGCTGGCACTGGCACTGTCTCTGCTACGACGCCAGCGGGTTTTCCCACCGCAGCTCTTGGAATCGTGCGAAGTCGCCGTCGGTCGAGCAAAGCGTCAGACCGTGTTCGATCGCGAGCGCCGCAAGATGCGCATCTGGAACCAAGTTGGGCCGAGAGACTAGAGGCGCGAGCGAGCCGAAGATCGGAGCGTGCTGCGCCCCCGGCGTTGGGATCCAACTCGCTGGCGCGCTTAGCCACGCTTCGACCTGCGCCCACGCCTTTCGAATGCTCAACGGCCGCTCGAACACGCGCGCGTTGGTAGTGATGCGCATGAACGCGAGCAGCGACGGCCAGGCCAGCCCGACACGCGGTTGTTCGTTGAGCTGCTCGTCGAGCCATTCACGGGCCGCCGAGTGCTCAGCGAACTCCTTGACGTGCGCGTAGATGAGAAGGTTCGCGTCGACCAGAATCATCGAAAGTCGTCGCCCTCGGCAAGCGCCAAGACCTCCGCGACATCGTCGACATTGCTCGCGCGAGGCTTCAAGCTGACCACCTTGGTGCAAAACGCCTTCTTCGGACCGGGCCGCTCGATCTGGCTGAGCCCCAAACGGAGCGCCTCATTGATCAGTGCCTTCATCGAAGTCCCGCGACGCTTCAGCAGCCGCTTGATCGACTCCGCCACGTCCTTTTCGAGCGTCAGGGTCGTCCTCATGTGTGAAAAGGATAGTGCGTTTGATGTCTTGATGCACTCCATAAAACATCATGATGTTTGTCATCGTGGCTCGCACTCTGTTCTCGGCCAGAGCGGCTCTGGGTTTCCTCGATCTCAACCCGGGAGGACACCGTCAGTTCTCATAGCGAAAGGACATGATTAATCACAGGCCGCGCGGCCGTTGCTACTTTGATACCCGCACAGACGCGGTCACAAACACGGTGCCCTCGATCTCAACCTGGGATGCCCTCGATCTCAACGTGGGAAGATGTCCCCCCTTCCGACCTCTCGTCTCCCGCCGCTTTGCCCGGAGCCGCCGCGTTCTCAACCTGGGAACTCCGCGATGTCAGAATGCGTGGCCGTCGCAAGAAACGATCCTGTCCCTGGCGCTGCCACCCGCACCGGCGCGGTTGCAAACACCGACGCTGACATGCGCGCCGACACCAACGCTGCGCTGACACGGGCGCGGGAGCCCTCGCCGCCAGAAACGGAGGCGCTGGCCGACCGATAAGACAGCGTGGACTCTTCTCTCTTGACGCGTTACGTAACGCGTACTATGCTGACTCTATGATCCGTTCTTTCGCATCGAAAGGCACGGAGAAACTTTTCTATGATCACGACGTCCGCCAGTTTCGCTCGTTCGAAAGAGTCGCCCGACGCAAGCTGCTGTACCTACACGGCGCGCGGAAGCTCGCTGACCTGCGCGCCCCACCCGGCAACCGTTTGGAAGCGTTGCGTCGAGATCGGAAAGGTCAGCACAGCATCCGCATCAACGATCAATGGCGGATTTGCTTTCGTTGGAGTGACGGCGACGCCTACGAGGTGGAAATCGTCGACTACCATTGAGGAACGAAGTCATGCCTAAGCATCTCGAGCCGATTCATCCAGGTGAAATTCTCATGGAGGAGTTTCTGAACCCGATGGGTATCAGCCTCAGCGCGCTGGCGCGCGACATCGATGTGCCGCCAGGCCGAATCAGCCAAATCGTGGGAGGCAAGCGGGCGATCACGGCCAGCGGGCGATCACGGCCGACACCGCGCTGAGATTGGGGAAGTACTTCGGCGTGTCCCCGGAGATGTGGGTCGGCCTGCAGTCGGACTACGAGCTACGCCTCGCGCGACGGAGCTCCGGCAGGGAGATCGATCGCACCGTCAAACGCCGTGTGGCGTAGACGCTGACACCGAGACTCTCTTAGCCCACCAGGCGCATGTCGGAAACCGAATGGCGCAGAACTGATCGCTATGTCGCGTGGCGCGCCGCGCTGACGGAGCGTTTGTTCTTCCTATCTGCACCGACGGGGCCCAGGTTGACGACGCCCACACGAAGCCCATGGCACAAGCAGTTCCCGCCGCCGCCGACAGTCTGCGGTGGTGCTCCGGTGGTCGGACACTC
>JAFDFW010000156.1 GCA_019309605.1 Deltaproteobacteria bacterium
ATTTTCATACACCCAGGCACCCAAGAAAATGAAGTCACTGGTGATGGGCGCGTTCCTGATGAGCGTGTCGATTGGAAACTTCTTCACCGCCGCGGTGAACTTCTTCATTCAGAATCCGGACGGTACGAGCAAGCTCGGCGGAGCCGAGTACTACCTCTTCTTCGCAGCCGCCATGTTGGTGACCGCGATACTCTTCGTCCCGGTCGCGGCCTGGTACAAGGAGCGTAGTTACATTCAAGACGAAGCGCCCGGTGAGGCAGCAGCGTGAGCGTCATCGACCGAGCGCGGTCCTGGCTTGCGCAGGACCCGGACCCAGAAACGAGGCGCGAACTCGAGGCACTGATCGACCGCGGCGACGTCGAGGAGCTCGAAGCCCGTTTCGACGGAGAGTTGAAATTCGGCACTGCAGGGCTTCGTGCATTGCTGGGGGCGGGCCCCGCACGCATGAATCGCGTGACGGTCGCACGCACCACCGCCGGACTCTGCGTGTGGCTGAAGCAACAAGTGCCAGAAGCCGTGTCGCGCGGCATTTGTGTGGGTCGCGACGCCCGGCTCAACAGCGACGTCTTCGAGCGCGATGTGATCGAAATCGCCGCCGGCGCAGGCATTCCAGTGTGGACCTTCAGCGACGTGGTGCCGACGCCAGTCGTCGCCTTTGCGGTCTTGGAGCTTGGCGCAGCGGGCGGTGTGATGATCACCGCGAGCCACAACCCGCCGGGATACAACGGCTACAAGGTCTACTGGGAGAACGGCGCACAGATCATCGCTCCGAACGACAGGGGCATTGCGGACGAGATTCGGCGTAGCCCCTCCGCGGACCTGATTCCTCGGCTCTCGCTAAACGAGGCGCGCGCCAAAGAGCTGCTCCGGACAGTCGACTCGGTACGCGACGAGTACATCGTGCGAATCGCAGACACAGTGAGCCATTCGCAAGGCCGGGCCGAGGTGCGCGTCGCGTACACGGCGCTTCACGGCGTGGCGGAAGACACCTTTCGAAAGGTGCTGGCCCGTGCGGGCTTCGAGGATGTGCACAGCGTGAGCGAGCAGGCCACCCCCGACGGCCGCTTCCCTACGGTTGCGTTTCCAAACCCGGAGGAGCCGGGAGCCATGGATCAGGTTCTCGCCCTTGCGGAAAGAGTCCATGCGGACCTCGCGATCGCAAATGACCCGGACGGAGACCGAGTTGCGGTTGCGGTTCGCAAGGAAGGAGGCTTCGAGCTTCTTTCGGGAAACGACATCGGCTTACTCTTGGCGAGCGATCTGCTTCACCAGTACCGCCAGACCGGGCAACCCGTAGTCATCTCCACCGTGGTGAGCAGCCCGATGCTTGCTCCGCTCGCTGCGCGCTATGGGGCCCGCTGGGAACAAACCCTGACCGGACACAAGTGGATCCAGAACCGCGCCCTCGAGCTCGAGCAAGAAGGCCTATCCTATGTGTTCGGCTACGAAGAGGCCCTCGGATACGCGCCCTCACGCGTCGTGCGCGACAAGGATGGGATCAGTTCAGCGCTCCTGATGACTGACATGGCCGCGCGCCTCAAGAATCAGGGGGACACGCTTCTCGATGCACGGGAGGAGCTCTGGCGCGAACACGGGTTTTTCGCCGAGCGTCAGATCTCAACGAGGTTCGAAGGTGCAGATGCGCAAGCGAGGATGAGCGCCGTCGTCGAGCGCTACAGGGAAGCGCCGCCACCCGAGATCGGAGGGCAGCCGGTGGTCCGTATGCTGGATCTCGAGCGGCAAGTGCAATGGACGCCCTGGGGAGTCACTCCGTTCACCGACCTCGCAGCGAGCAACGTGATCATCTTCGAGCTCGAGGGCGGACACCGGGCAATGCTGCGCCCCAGTGGGACCGAGCCAAAGCTCAAGTATTACTTCTACGCGACCAGTCCGGCGCATGCGCAGAACGATCTTGGGAAAGCGAAGAAGCATGCGTTCGATGTACTCGAACGCATGGTCGAAGCTCTCACCCGTTCCAACGATTGCTGAGCAGCGCGCGGACCATCGCATCCCAGGCCTGCGACGCGCGATAGAGCTCACGCGCCTGGCGCGCACTCGTGCGGTGCCACGGCAGCGGCGGGCGACCGTGCGAATTGGGCGGAGGAAGCTCGGCGCTGAGTCCGCGTGCCCGCTGCTCGCAGGCCTCCGCCCGGTGGCGGCACAGCGCAACGATGTCGTCGACTGGAGTCACGAGGTGGGGAGACAAGTCGATGTCGACCACCTCGGAAAAGTCACGCGAGCTCACGCCGGCGAGCCACATTGCCCGTCGCACATCACGCCCCCGCGCAGTCGGTGAATGTGTTGACCATGCATCGGGCCGCAGCTCGCGAATGTCGGAGTGATACGCCTGGCGCCCTTCGAGCGGTTCGGGTGTCCGGGAAGCCGGCCGAAGCCAAGCTGCAAGTCGAGCGCGAAGCATGGGCTCCCTCACTTTTCGCGGACGGCGCAGGCCACGGTCAAAAAAGCTACTGGAGCGAAGCGCTTACGATGATCGCGATCGCGGCCAGGAAAACTACCCCAGCCGCGCCCCATAGAACGGCCGAGCTTGGTGGCCATCGACGATGCCTCGGCGCGGCCTGAGGCGTTGCCAGGCCGCGAAGCCCCTCCGGCAGAAGATCCGGACGAGCGGCGAGGTCTTCGAGGCGGGTCGCGGTCGTGACCGGCATGGCCAACGGGTCGAATCTGGGATCGCGCGGCGGGGTGCCCGTGGAGATCCGCCCCGTCGGTGCACGACTGCTCACGCGATTTCGAACCGATGCGATCTCCAGCTTCGGCCCCCCTCGACCGATCTCGATTTCGTCGCCGAAATTGAGAGCAGCGTGCTTGATACGCTGCCCGTTCAGCCAGGTGCCGTTCCGGCTCCCTGTATCGATCAAAAGATAGCGGCCGTCTTCGTTGCGGATCTCCGCATGCCGTCCAGACGCATCCAAGTCGACCTCTGGATCGAAGTTCACATCGCTGTCGGGCATGCGACCGATGCGAATGAGCTCTTGGTCGAACTCGAATTCGCGTCCACAGTCGGCGCCCTTGATTTGGCGGAGGCGGATCATGACCGAGCCTCAATCGGTGGGCGGAATCAACACGACCTCGGTCGGCAGCCCGGGCTCCACCACAACGTCCTTGCCGACTCGCGTTCCGTCGATTTCGCGAGCCTCGAAATGATATGAACCAGGAAGCAGCCGCAACAGAATCGCCTGGTCGAGTCGCAACGGACCGTAGCTTCGACCGTTGACGTAGAGCTCCCCACTGTCGAGCGCCGCACGAACCTTCACCTGGACGGGAATCTGCGCGTCCGCGTAGGCCGGAGCGGGTGGCGCTATCGCGGCAGTGGTCGTTGTCACCCGCCGACCCGCACTCACGATGGTGATCGCCGCCGCCAATCCGAACAGCGCCAACACAGATGCGGCGGTCGACCAGGAGAACGATACGGGCCCTGGCGGGTCGGACGCCTCGCGAATCGCCGGTCGTTGCCCGGGCATCGCACGCGGCACCATGCTCTTGACCACGTGGGGCAATGTCGGGCCCGCTGTGGCACGCTGGTCGTCGCCTCGTGGCAGCGGATACTGCTGATAGAATGGGACGGCGCCCTCTTCGGGCGGCTCCAGCGCGTCACCGTCGAAGTCGGCGATGATGCAGGTAACGTTGTCATGCCCCCCGCCCGCGTTGGCAAGGGCAATCAGGCGATCGGCAAGTTGAGGCAGCGGGCCAACGCACGCCATTTCCTCTTGAATCGCCTCGTCGTGAACGAGACCGCTCAGACCATCCGAGCAGAGGAGCACCCGATCACCGCGCCGAAGCTCGACGAATGTCAGATCGACCGCGACCTGCTGTGTAGTGCCCAGCGCTTGCAGGATGATGTTGGAGTGCTCGAACGCTTCGGCCTCGGCTTCCGTGAGTTGCCCAGCCTCGATCAACTGGTTGACGAGAGACTGGTCCTTGGTGATCAAGCTCAACCGGCCGTTCCTCATGATGTAGCAACGACTGTCACCCACCTGACCGACGAAAAGAACCTTGTCGACGAGGCCCGCAACGGTCGCGGTCGTTCCCATCCCCCGACGGGCTCGGTCCTTCTTGGCAGAGAGAAAAATCCGCGCGCCGGCTTCTTCGACGGAATCGACGAGACGCCGAGCAAAGCCGTCGCGATCCTTGGGCGGGCCGTCACCGCGCAACACGTCGAACAAGGTTTCGACAGCCATGTGACTGGCCACTTCCCCGGCAGCGGCACCGCCCATGCCGTCGCACACAGCCAAGCCGAGGCCCCGGTCCGAAACCGAGCCCGAAACCTCTTCCTCGCCAGCAAGCGGGCCCGAAGCCGCGCTCAGGTCGGCAACCAAGAAGTCGTCTTCGTTGTGCTCGCGGATGAGCCCAACGTCGGTCTTGCCGTACAGAGTGAAGTGGAGGCCCTGTGGGGTCGGCCCCGCGGCTACCCTGGGCGAGCGGCTCCAGCTCTCCGTACCGGGCGCCGGCGCCATCGTCTCGCCACCTTCTCCAGGGCTCGACCGATCATCACCATTCTGGTGTGCGTCGCCGCTCATTCAGCCCCCGCCTGCATCCACTGACCCCAACAAGACACTATAACGATACAGCCTACAGCCGCGCTGTCGAAATCTCCACCTGTCGGAGAGTGAAGCCTGCCGCAATTCGTACCCTTTTATAGCAGGAAGTTGAATCCAACCCGCAGAACCAGCATCGCGTCCAGCGCGCCGTCAACCGCGCGTAGGGCGCCATCTCCCGGGGTGGTGAACGACTGGGTCCGTAGGAGATTCCCAGTCACAAGGAAGGAGAAGACCGTATCCGAGGTGAGCTCGACCTCCGCCCCGACCCCGATCTCGGCGGTCCCCCCGATGGTAGCCACACGAAAAGAGGGGCCCAGCATCAGAAATCCACCTCGCAAGCGCAGCAATGGGTGCGTCGCGTGGTTAGGAAGGAACGAGTACTGCAGCAGACCGGTAAACATCTGCGGAACCGTGGTTTCGTAGACGCCGTTCGCCGTGAGGAGCCAGAACTCGTACCCGAAGCCCAAGCCGATGCCGTTCGCCCATCGGTAGGACAGGTTGACCCCAACGGCCCAGCCGAGGTCGGCGATACACCCATAGCCGGGGGGACAGAGTCGATTGGTCGAGAGCGGCACGACGAGGCCCGTCTCGACCCCCACGGCGATCGACCCTTCCCTCTCCGGGGGCCCGCCCGGCAGCTCCGCCGTATCGGCCCGGCCCCGCTGCGGCGCAGCGAGGCTGAGGGCCAGGAGACAGAGAGCTGCGGCGCGGGTTGGCACAGCCGTAGCATAGAGCGTCGAATCCCGAGTACACAAGATTGACAGCCCCCGACCCTCTCTTATAGTAGCGCCGATTCGACCCGCTTCGAGGTTTTCAAATGGAGATCTTCCTAAACAAGCGCGCGATGCGGCAAGTCCGACTCTCGGTTGCCGACGCGATCGCCGACGGCGAAGTCGATGCACTGCGCGAGGACCTCGTCAGCGTCTTTAGCGACGATGACATCGAGGAAATCGAGCGCCGCATCGACAGCGGCGACTTCTACGACTTCATCACGGAAATCCTGGAAGAATGGTCCGGCGAGGATCGGGACGAGCTGATGGAGCTCCTCGAGACGCAGCTCGCCGATGCCGATGTGGAATTGAAGTACAC
>JAFDFW010000157.1 GCA_019309605.1 Deltaproteobacteria bacterium
AGCGACCTCACCCTTATCAGGGGTGCGCTCTAACCACCTGAGCTAGTGCCCCGTGTATTCTCGCAAACTGTCAAAGAGCTTCGGAAGTCGTTTCCGCGAACCGTTTTCGGAGCTCGTTTGGGCCTAAGCCCTGAAAACTACTCCGTTTTGTTGGTTCCCGTCCCCAGCTTCCTCCGCAAACGGACGCCTTCTTTAGCGGCCTTCCCGAAACTGGTCAAGTACTTTCCAGCAACAAGTTTCAAAAAGGGGTCGGACCCCTTTTTCTCAGGGTTTCGGGACTCGAAGTAGCCAAGTTGATCCTCTGAGCGGGCCAGCGCCAGGCCCCGATCGTTCCATTCCCTGAAGTCGCCCCTAACCCTCGAAAACTAAAAGAAAAATGGTCGTTGATGACCCTATTTGGGAGCGGGAAGCGCCCGAACGAGAGCGAGGCGCTCCTTATAGTGGGAGACGGAACGGGTCATCGCCTCTTCGGGCGTCACGACCGGATCGTAGCCAAAGTCGCGCTTGGCCTCCTTGCTGGTGGCGCAGTGGGAGATGGCCAGCTTGCGGATCTCGTGGGGAGCGAAGAGCGGCGCGAATAGACCGATTCGGAAGTGCAGGTACTGCCAGAGACGCAGAAAGAGGAGCACGGGACGGTAAGGGATGTTGAGCCTCGGCATTTTATGACCGAGCCCTTCGATCAAGGGGCGAGCGAACTCGAATAGTGGAAGCGGGTGGTTGTCGGTGACGAAGTACGCCTTGCCGCAAACCGGATTGCCCGGAACCAGGTGTTTGGCGGCGAGGATCTCCGCATGCACCAGGTTGTCGACGTAGATGTGATCGTGAAGCGCACCTGGGAACCCAATGGTCATCACGAGCATGCCCTTCGTGACCTGCTTGTATATCTCGTCCAACATAATGTTGTTGCCCGGGCCGTAAATGCCGTCGGGCCGGAGGACCGTGGTCAGCAGGCTTCCTTTGCCGTTCGCGTCGAGGGCTAACTTCTCTCCTTCGATTTTGGTCTCCGTGTAGAGGCAGCTCATGTTCGTGGCGTAAGGAGTGTGCTCATCCATTTCGACGTTCACTTCGGAGTTGAAGCAGACATCGATCGAGCTGGTGTGCACGAAACGGCTGACGCCCCGAGCAAGGCACGCGCGAATCAGGTTCTCCACGCCTCCCACATTCGCGTCATACGCGGCCTGGCGGTACTCCGCCGAAGCTGCCTTCCCCCCTAACAGCGCAAGGTAGGCAACGGTGTGAAACACCGTGTCGATGCCTTCGCAGACTTCGGTCATGCGATCGGCGTCTTCGACTTCGCCTCGAACGATCTCGAGGTTTGGGTGTTCGAGCTCTAGTGGCGTGTTGCGGATGACGGCCCGAACCGAATAGCCCTGGTCGAGAAGGCCTCGAACCAAGTGGCTGCCTAGAAAACCGGCTGCCCCGGTGACCAGGCAGGTCCCGAGGTGATCGAGTGGCTTGATGGGTGACATTAGGTTTCTCGTTGAAGCACGGATCTTCCCAGGATCAAGTCTGCGGCTCGACCGGCGACTGCGACGACCGGCGCATGGGTGTTCCCGGAGGGTATTAGAGGGAACACCGAGGCGTCGACGACGCGCAAGCCTTGGATGCCGTGCACCCGAAGTTCACTGTCGACCACGGCATTGGGGTCGTCCGCCGAACCCATCGTGGTCGTACCGACAGGATGGTACGCGGTCATCGAGTCGTTCCTCCAGAACTCCAGGATCTCCTCATCGGTTTGCACAGACTCACCGGGCAGGATCTCTTCGGTTGCGTGTTCGCGGAACGGCGCCGCATCGTAAATGCGCCGCTGGAGCTTGAAGCCTTCGATGCTGAGCTCGCGGTCGTGGTCGGTCGACAGGTAGTTGTGCACGATCTTGGGCGCGTCTTTGGGGTTTCGGCTCCGCGCATGGACGCTGCCGCGGGATGTGGGGCGGATGACGCACACGGTGGAGTTCACGCCGGATTCCTCGGTGGCGATCATCTTGCCGTTTTCATCCATACCGCCGGATCCGGGTGTGAAGTGGAGCTGAAAGATCGGCCTGCCTCCGGTCTCCGAGCTGACGAACGCCCCGACATTCGCCGCGGGGAACGTGAGCGGGCCGGTCTTCGTGAAGAGGTAGCGCAGAACGTTCAGCACGACACGCGGGAACTTTCCGTCCTCCGATATGGTCTTCTTGGTCTTGACGCCGTGTTGGACCCACAACTGAAGGTGGTCTTGGAGGTTTTCGCCCACGCCCTGAAGCTCGTGAAGCACCTCGATGCCGAGCGACTCGAGCACATCCCGACGTCCAATCCCGGACATCTCGAGCAGCGGCGGCGAGTCGTATGCGCCTGCGGAGAGCACGACTTCGCGCTTCGCCTCGACCTGATGCACCCGTCCTTTGGTGTCTTCGTACGCAACGCCGACCGCTCGTTTCCCGTCCAGCAGCACGCGCCTTGCCGCGGCGTTCAGAGTGATGGTGAGGTTGGGCCGCGCGCGGACCTCCGGGCTGAGAAAGGCGTCAGCCGCACTCCAGCGGCGGCCGTTCTTCATGGTGACCTGCATGTAGCCAATGCCGCGCTGCGTTTCGCCGTTGATGTCGTCCAGACGCCGAATGCCGATGCTCTCCGCGGCATCCATGTACGCTTCGCTGATCGGGTACTTCATCGCGACGTGGGTGACGTTCAGCTCGCCATCGTTGCCGTGATAGGGGTTGTCCGATTCGATTTCGAAATGCTCGGATCGCTTGAAGTAGGGGAGAAGCTCATCGTAGGACCAGCCCTCGCAGCCCGGAAGCGCAGCCCAATCGTCGTAATCCTCACGTTGGCCGCGGGTGTAGATCATCCCGTTGATCGAGCTGCAGCCTCCGATGACGCGCCCGCGAACAACGCTCACCTCACGGCCATTGAGCTTGGGTTCTGGCTCGGTCTTGTAGAGGTTGCTGATTTTCTCGTCGTACATGATCTGGGTGAAGCCGAGGGGCATCTTGATGAGCGGATTTTTGTCGTTTCCGCCCGCCTCCAGGAGAAGCACCCGGTGACTGGGATCAACCGATAGGCGATTGGCCAGTAGGCAGCCGGCGGAGCCGCCTCCCACGACGATGTAGTCGAATTGGTTCTCAGACATGAAGCTTGACGCTGTATGTAACGTTCGTTATAGGCATGCAACACAAAACCCACAGGGAGAAGCTAGATGTCGGAACCCCATTTTCTATACGAGAAGCGCGGTCACCTCGCGATCTGCACCTTTAATCGACCCGAAAAGAGAAACGCGCTCAGCATCGAGATGATAGTGCGTATGGCCGACGCCTGGGACGAGGCCGACGCCGACAAGGATGTCCGCGCGATCATCCTCGCGGGTAAAGGAGGCGTGTTTTGCGCCGGCAGCGACCTCGCCTCGATGAAGTCAGGCAAATGGGACGCCGACGACCAGTGGCTGAAGCGCATGAAGGACAGCCCAGACATCCATTGGAAGGCGCTCCTCCGCCACCACCTCACCAAGAAGCCTCTGATCGCCGCCGTCGAAGGATACGCTCTGGCGGGCGGAACGGAGATTCTCCAAGGAACCGACATTCGCGTGGCCGCTGAAGGCGCCGTGTTCGGGGTCACCGAAGTCCAGCTTGGCCTGTTCCCCTTGGGCGGCTCCAGCGTGCGGCTTCGGAGGCAAATTCCCTACACCATCGCAGCGGAGATGTTGCTCGCCGGCCGCCGGCTGACGGCGGAGGAGGCGTTGCACTACGGGCTGGTTGGGCACGTCGTGCCCAAGGGACAAGCCCTGGACAAGGCAATCGAGATCGGCGAGGGCATTGCAGCCTGCGGTCCGGTCGCTGTGCAGGCGGTGAAGCAGTCCCTGATCGAGAACGACGGCGTACCCGCCAAGGAAGCGCTGGCGCGTTCGCTCCAGATCGGCCAGCCGGTGTTCGCGAGCAAGGATGCCATGGAAGGGCCGACGGCCTTCGTGGAGAAGCGCAAGCCGGTCTTCAAGGGAGAGTGATGGCTCGCGTGGAACCAGCGCAACGCAACTCGGGCACGCGGGAGGTCATCTTCGAAGCCGCGGAGCGCCTGTTTGCAGAGCGTGGGTTCGCGGATACCAGCGTGCGTGACATCGTGGGTGAAGCGGAGACCTCGGCGCCGAGCCTCTATCACTTCTTCGGGAGTAAAGAGAACCTCGTCGTCGAGCTCATCGCGGATCGTCACGAAGCCTACTGCGAGGAGCTCGAAGGAGAGCTTGCATCGGCCAAGACTGCTTTCGAGGTCTGCCAACGCTTCGTGAAGTTTGTGCTGACGAGCATGAGCACGAAGCCGGTCACCGCCAAATTTCTCCTCGGAATCATGTTTGGACCGCAGCAGGACCTACCTGAAAAGGCCGTAGGTGAGACGCTCGCGCGCTCGCCAGAGATTCTTCAGGCGAGAATGAGCGAGGTCACCGAGGGGGTTTCGGCGTCACGCCTGGTGTTTGCCCGAATGATGCTGGTCGGGATGGTGACGCCAGCTGTGCTGATGTTTCTCACCGCAGGCATTCGAACCTTCTCGCCGAAGCTACCGGGGTGCATTGCGCATCGGGTGGTCGATATGTTGAACGATTCGCATCCAATCTGTGCTTGGCCCGATCTGGGTCCGAGGCCTTGAAACCATGACGGACTCATTCGCGCCTCCCGCCCCCTCGTTCCGGTTCGACCTGCCGAATGGCATCTCGATCGCTGCCGACGTGTACGGCGACCCGAGCCACCAACCCGTGCTCTTTCTCCATGGCGGAGGTCAAACGCGACACGCCTGGGGCAATAGTGCGGAGATGCTAGCGAAGCACGGCTTCTACACGATCTCCATGGACCACCGCGGCCACGGCAAGAGCAGCTGGGCTGACGTGGGCGAGTACCATGTCTTCAATTACGTCGAGGACTTGCAGCAGGTCATCGCGCAGCTCGACCGGAAGCCGATCCTGGTCGGCGCATCGCTGGGTGGGATCGCTTCGCTCCTCGTCGAGACGGCGCAAGAGGAGTCGATCGCAAGGGGCATGATTCTGGTCGACGTGACACCGCGCCTCGAAAGGGATGGCGTGAACCGCATTAAGAAGTTCATGCACGGCGGCACATCCGGCTTTGCTTCGCTCGAGGAGGCCGCCGATTCGATCGGGCGGTACTTGCCGCATCGGAAACGCCCGAAAGACCTCTCTGGTTTGGCCAAGAACCTGAGGCGCAAGGAGGACGGGCGCTACTACTGGCACTGGGACCCCAAGATGCTGAAGACGCTCGGGCCGAGCCCGCATACCCAGGAGAAGGATCGCTTGCTCAAGGAGCGGCTGCAGGACCTCGGCAACCTCGACATTCCGACCCTACTGATCCGCGGCCGCTTGAGTGACCTGGTCTCGACGGAAACCGCGAACGAGTTCCTCGAGATGGTGCCGCACGCCGAGTACGTGGATCTCGCGGACGCCCACCACATGGTCGCGGGCGACCGAAACGACGTGTTTACTGACACCGTCAAAGAATTTCTCCTTCGGCGTTTCACGCCCGATGACACGACAAACGAAGATCGAGTACAAAGGACCTCGCTATGACGAACGAACGACTTTTCGACATGCCCCTGCTGCCGCACCTCGTCATCAATGGGCTCAATCGCTACGACGACCGTCCTTTTCTGTTTATCGGGGACGAGACGGTCACACCGTCCCGAGGTTCTCTACAATCTCTGCGCCAACATGCTGATCGGTTCGTGCGGCACGCCACTCCACCCGCTCGGCTCGGCGGAGGACCAGGCGTATGTGCTCGAGGACGCACAGATCGAGACGCTGGTATACGACGCGATGTGGTTCGGACCTCGAGCGGCAGAGCTCAAAGAGCGCGTTCCCGGACTGAAGCACCTACTCGGTTTCGGGCCCAGCGATGCCGGCGAGGATTTGAATGCGCTTGCGGCAACCTTCGACCCGAAGCCCCTGGTTGTGCCCGACATCGGGCCTGACGACCTCAACATGATCATCTACACCGGCGGCACGACGGGCAAGCCGAAAGGTGTACGGCAGCCCTACCGCTCG
>JAFDFW010000842.1 GCA_019309605.1 Deltaproteobacteria bacterium
GCTTTTTCGCGAGGTGATTAGGCTTCGTGGTCAGGCGCTGACGATTGCGATCGTCGTGGCGTCGGGGGTGGCTTGCTACATTTCGCTCCAAAGCGCCTGGCGCGCGCTCTACGATTCGCGCGACCTTTACTATGAGACAAATCGCTTTGCGGATGTGTTTGTGCATCTCGATCGGGCGCCTAAGTCGGTCGCGAGCCAGATCGCCGAGCTCCCTGGCGTAGCGCGTGCTTACCCTCGAATCGTGGAGCGTGTGCGCTTGCCGATGGACGATCTCATTTCCCCTGCCCGGGGTGACCTGATCTCCATCCCGCCAACTGGCAAAGCGCCCCTCAACGGGCTGGTCCTACGCGCCGGACGCAACCTGCGGCCGGGGCGCTACGACGAAGTTTTGATCAACGAGCCGTTCGCCGATGCACACGGGCTCGAGCCCGGAGACCGCCTCTCTGCAGTGATCAACGGCAAGCTTCGCGAGCTCCTGATCGTCGGGCACGCGCTATCTCCGGAATACGTGTTTGCCGTCGACACGGGCCTTCTCATGCCGGACGACGCGCGCTTCACGCCCATGTGGATGCACGAGGACGCGATCGCGGCCGCCTATCAAATGGAGGGGGCATTCAACGACATGGCCGTGAAGCTCGAGCCAGGCGCCAACGAGGACGCGGTGCTGGGCGCGATCGATCGAGTGCTCAAGCCGTACGGTGGGCTCGGCGCGCTCCCTCGAGAGCATCAGCTCTCTCATTCGATCCTCACCAGCGAGATTCAAGGCATCGAGACACTCGTCATCTTCCTTCCGGGAGTCTTCCTCGGCGTCGCGGCGTTCCTGCTCAACGTCGTATTCAGCCGATTGGTCACATTGCAGCGTCCGCAAATCGCAGTGCTCAAGGCCATCGGCTACGGGAACAGGAGCATTGCCCTCCACTACTTCAAGATGGTGGCAGTCATCGTCAGCGCGGGGGCCTTAATTGGCTTGGGGTTAGGCGTCTGGTTGGGCAAAGGGATGCTCGCGATGTACGCGGAGTTCTTTCGCCTGCCGGAGTTGCCGCAGCGGGTCGATCTGACGGTCAGTGCGAACGCGATTCTGTTTAGCTTCGTGGCCGGCGCCCTGGGGGCTTCGCTTGCCGTCCGCGCGGCCGTGCTCCTCCCCCCAGCGGATGCCATGCGTCCCCCGGCGCCAACCAGGTACAAGACTGCGGCGATCGAGCGATGGGGGTGGACCAAATGGTTCAAGCAAACCGCCCTGATGGTCTTCCGCGAGATTTGGCGCCGCCCAGGACGGACCGCCCTTTCCTCCCTCGGAATCGCGCTCGCGCTGTCGATCGTGATCCTGGGGCGATTCGGCTACGACGCATATGGGCCGATGATGACGGTGCAGTTCGAGCGTCAGCAACGCGAAGACCTCACGGTGAGTTTTCTCGATGCGATGCCGGAGCGCGGCCTCGGGTATCTCGCGCACGTGCCAGGCGTCGAGGAGGTCGAGGGAATTCGGATGACGGCCGTTCGGATGCGCTCAGGGCATCACTGGCGAGACACGGTACTCATGGGCATCCCGACGGACTCGCGCCTGCGCCAGCTGTTCAGCCTCGATTTCAAGCACGTGCCCATCCCCGAAGAAGGGGTCTTGCTGACGAGCGTTCTCGGAGAGATCCTGGGTGTTGGACTGGGGGACACGATTCAGATCGAGCTCAAAGAAGGAGACCGCGGCAACAGGGAGCTCACCGTAGCGGGGCTCATCGAGGAGGGCTTTGGCCTTCAAGGGTACGTGTCGAAGACGAATCTGCATCGGCTACTGCGGGAGTCCCCCAGGTTCTCGTCCGCGTTACTTCGGATCGATGCACAATCGGAGAGCGAGGTTCAGTCGCTGAACGACATCCCGGCTATCCAGGCCGTGTCGCGAAAGAGCGATGCAATCGCCAGCTTCGAGAAGCAAACCGACGAAACGATGAACGTGATGACGCTCATCATGACCTTGTTCGCGACCGCCATCGCCATCTCCATCGTCTACAACAACGCCCGCGTGAGCCTGTCCATGCGCGGCCGGGACTTGGCGACGCTGCGCGTGCTCGGATTCACCCGCGCCGAAATCTCGTCAATCCTGCTCGGCGAACAGGCCGTGCAGATCGCAATCGCCATTCCGCTCGGCCTGGCTCTCGGAACCATGGGCGCGAAGGCTCTCATCGCATCGTGGGCAGATCCTGAACTCTTCCGAATGCCGTTCATGATCTCAAACCAAACCTACGCCTTCTCGGTGTCCGTGGTTCTGGCGTCGGGAATCGCCAGTGCGTTGCTGGTCCGCAGGAAGCTTGATCGACTGGACCTGATCGGCGTACTGAAGACGCGGGAATAACCGGCGCCGCCGACCAGCGCACGGCTTCCATGCCCTTCGAGCGCATCTGGACGGCCGAGGTGTTCGACTAGGACGAATCCTAGAGATGTGATACCGCTTTGCGCACTCGGTGCCGATGAACGCGCGCACGACAGCTACAGTGCTGCTGAGCCTCATGCTCGCCTTCGGTGTCCCCGCGAGGGCGCAGGACGCCGGTGTGGAAGAGCCGCCGGCCGAAGTTGATGGCGGCCCCGAGCCGCCGCCACCGACCGCAGGCGCTCTCCCGTATGAAGATCCCACCATCCAGCCGGAAAAAACAGAGGACCTAAAGCAGCTTGGAGCCGCACAAGACGCCGGACCAGAGGACGAAGCTGCAGCGTCCGAGGAAGCGGCAGGCGAGGACGAAACCGGCGAGGTGGATGTGACAAGAACAACGGGGTCGCTCCCGGTGGAGGACCCCACGTTGCACGCACCCACCGAAACGGAGCCATCTGAGGAACCTGGCCCGGAAGATGGGAAGCCTGCGGATGCACCGGCAGCTGAACCCTATGAGGGCTCGAATGTCAAAGTCTTCTACGGCTACCAGACCGGCCTCCTCGTCGGCGTCGACGACTGGTTCTACCTGTCTGTCGCGGGCCTCGTGCAAGCTCGCTACACGGTCAACTACCGAACGAAATGGAGCGGGAGAAGCAAGTCTCGCAAGGGTTCGATATGGCCCGCGCGCGCTTCCAGCTCGGCATCGGACTGACCGAATTCGTAGCCTTATACATGCGGATCGGCGTCGTGGCCGGTGGGGACTTCTCGTTTCAGCGCGCGTTCATCGACTTGAAGTGGAAGTGGCTTCGAGTCCGAGCTGGCTTGTTCATGAACGAGACCATCGCTGAGTCCTTGATCAACCCCAACGACCTCTACTTCTTGGACTACTCGATCGTCGAGAACGTCTACACGCCGGGTAGCTCCAAGGGCGTCATGCTCACGTACCTGCGCCATCGCTTCTCGATCAACCTCGGCTATTCGGACGGCCTGCGAACCGGTTTCTCCGAAATCCGATCAGCTACGAGGGCGGACTTCGCGGTCACCCTGCGCACACAATACGCCTGGGGTGAGAGTGGGCTGTCCGGTTTCAATCGCCTCACTTCGCGCCGAGGAACCCCATTTGGCATTCGGCTAGGCGGAGGAACCCCATTTGGCATTCGGCTAGGCGGGGCTGTGCACTACCAGGACGGTGGACGGAGCCAAGGAACCGCTCCGGTGAAGATCGCCCTAGGAACCGTCGACGTATCGGCGCGCGGAAACGGCTGGAGCGTGCTCCTCTCGATCACCGCCGGGCAGGATGCAACGGCCGCAACTGCAACCACTCCCGCCGGCGAGATCGTTTCCACGGGAGTCAGCCTGATGGGCGGCTATTTCGTCATGGATGACCTCCAGGTCTTCGCTCAATACAGCATTGTCGCGAAACCGCAGATCGAGGGCGAACCGCCTGCGGGCGCCCCGGGCGCAGACCCGACCGATCTGAGCAACTTCCAATCGTTCGGAATCGGATTTTCGTACTTCGTCATCCCCGGCCGCGACAACGTGAAGCTCTCGAGTGACTTCCAGTATTTCCTGGGCCGCACGAGTGGCAGCAGCGTGCCGCCCTCGCCGCTCAACTCGATTGCGCCCAACGACGACGGCAGTCAGTTCGCGTGGCGGATTCAGATCAGCGCAGCGTTCTAGACGCCAGCAGCGACGGCTGGAGTCGCGCCTGCTCGATGGGAAGCGTGCTGCGCGAAGTGCTCGCGCAAGGCTGTGTTGAGCTCCGCCGCCTTCTGAAAGGTCACGCCGTGCCCCGCATCGTCGAATCGCAGCACTCGGGCGCTTGGAATGCGCTCGGCCAGCCGGTCGGTCTGCGTCGGCCGGATCAGGATGTCCTTTCCGGGGCGAACCAAAAGCGTCGGCAAGTCGATTTGCGTGAGACGCGACTCG
>JAFDFW010000843.1 GCA_019309605.1 Deltaproteobacteria bacterium
TCCACGGCATCTGCAGCGCTGTCCTCGTCCCAAAAGACTCCGTAGACGAACATCTTCCGTCTCCCTCGACTATTCCGTTCGCCAATAGTATTCCACGGCCTGCAGTGTTCGCAATAGGGCACGTTGAGTCATCCGCTAACTCGTCGGAGTTTCTCCGGCTCGTTTGAGCGACACCCGCGCCGCGACGGGACCCAGTACTTCAAAAACGAAGGTCGTACCGACCAGCAGTGACAAGATTGCGCCGCCAAAATCGGGAAAGCGTTCTGCCGCGAGAAGCCCAAGGCCCAACGCCACACCTGCTTGAGGCAATAGGCACCAGCCAATGCGTTTCGCCAAGTCGTCTGGTGCACGCGCGAATCGCGCACCCACGTATGCCCCGAAGATCTTTCCGAACGATCGGAAGATCACGTAGCCCGCACCAGTCAGGCCAACCAAAGCGAACATCGACGGGTCAAGCTGGAACCCGGCGAGCAAAAAGAACACCACGAGGAACGGCTGGCTCACTCCTTCGATCGCGTGGAAAGGCCGCGTGTGATGAAGGGCGCGATTGGCAACTACCGCGCCAAGGACCATGCATGCGAGCAAATAGGAGACCCCAATGAGGGATGCCACGCCTCCACAGAGCAAAACGAAACCGAGAGCTTCGAGGAGCGTCAGCTCGCCTGGCCGCACGCGTCCGGTCACCCAAGACATCGGGGCGCCAATGGCGATTCCGAGAACTACCGCGCCCAGCAGCTCCCATGCACCTGTCAACAAGATCGACCATGCGAATCCGTCGCCGGAAATGGCCTGAGCGACGACAAGAAGCAGGCTAAACAAAATGATCGCATAAGCGTCGTCGATGGCCACTACACTAAGCAGAGTGTCGGTAAGGCGACCTTTTGAATGAACCTCACGGACGACATCCATGGTTGCCGCCGGCGCACTTGCCGCGGCAATGCCGGCCAGCATGATGGCAGTGATTGGTGATGTTCCCATAACTAGGAGCCCGACCAGGACGACGACAACCGCGCCGAGCGACTCTGCGATGGAGATAGCCAGGACAAGGTTACCCGTTTGGCGCAACTCCTTTCCGAAGAAGCGCTCACCGAGCATGAAACCGACCACGCTCAGCGCGAGCTGTGCTGCCACGGGGAACCACGCGCTGATCGCATCAGGAACCAGATGGAGTCCGTGCGGACCTACAACAACTCCGAGTAGCAGCAATAGCGTCACTCGCGGTACGTGTGCCCGGCGACCTATCACGTGAGTCACGTAGCCAGCGAGCAGAGCCAAACCCAGGGCAACAAGAGGCCACCCGCTCGTAATACCGGTGGTCACTTCTTCGTCCATGAGCTCCTGCGGCTTTCTGTCCTGACGGTGCCCCGGATAATGACACGCCGAGCGAAACGACGTAAGCTGACACGAACTGCGCGCCGGTGGCCGGGGACGAGTCATGCTCCACTTCGCCTACGATGGGTCGATTCACGGCGACTGGGTCGCGCACTACGCGATACGCTTGGCCGGACGGCTGCCCCAGCCAGGGCTGAGACTGCTACACGTCGAAGATGCTCGCCTTTCGCGAGGACGTTTGAAACAGCGTCTGGAGCGCATCGCAGCAGAGTGCCGGATGCTGTCAGTCCCTCTTGAGGTGGGCATACATCCCGAACGCCAAAGTGTGTTGGCGACTGTATCCCGTCAGCTGAACTCGGACACCAAACGGCTGTGAGTTACCTGACGGGCTGAGAGGGACTAGTGCTGAAGCTTGATCTTGATGACCTTCTTTCCGCCCTCGTACTTGAGCACGTCGTTGGACACGCCCCAGGGTTCTTTCGGCCTCCCAACCAGTGACGTATTGAGGTCACCGCTGCTGTCGAGATCGTGCATGACCGAGATTGCGTACGTGCCGGGCTTGTAGCCTTTGAACGTGCAGCCGCCCTTCTTCGACTTGGGCTTACTGTAAAGCTGCTCGTCCGCCTTTGCCATCTTGCCGGGGAAGCCGTCCTCCTTCGAGAAGATCCGGCAGCCGAGCTGGCCGTTGTCATTCTCCAGGCCCAGAATCTCGACGACGATCTCGTCCGCCACCTTCGCTTCTGCCGGTTGCTCAGCTTCCTGCGCAAGGGCCGGCATGACCACAAGCGAGCTCAGAGCGATCAGCAGTGTCCTCATCTGTCGAATCATCCTACGCTCTCGCGTCGCTCGTAGACCAAGACGATGGGGACCTTAGCAGCCCCACCTCCATAGTTGAAGCTGGCACTGCGTCGAGCGCGAACCAGGCTGTGCCTGTTCCGATGCCACCACCCTTGGCCTTGGGGTACGGAGTTCTCGGCGGCAGCGAATTTCCTGGAGACCAGACCGGTCAACCGCTGAAAGCTAGTGATCGCAGCCATTTGGCGCTACGCCCGGGGAGCGCGAACAGATCGCAAGTTCTATGAAATTCGGTCGCTGAAAGCTCGAGTCGGGTCGCGTGAGAGTTCGACTTGCGGTATCTAGCAGCGATGAACGACGGGGGGGAAACAAACGAACTCGATCGCGCTCGGCGCCACTTCTTAAGGGCCACGGCGTATATGGCACCCGCGATACTCGCGACCATCACGCTGAACAAGGCACACGCTCAGCAGCCGTCGTGCATGCCCGTGACGTGCATGCCCGCGACCTGCGATCCCGTCGCTCCGTGCATGCCGTCAACGTGCATGCCCGTCGGCGGATGAGCGGATGGCGCTGAAGAAGCCACGATGAACCGCACGGGCGAACCAATCGAACCCGATCGCGCTCGGCGCTACCTCCTCAGGGCCGCAGACGAGCATGGCACCCACGATATTCGCGGCTATCCGGCTCAACAGGGCGCACCCGCAGGTCCTGCGTCCCGGCGGGCTGATTCGCTCGTTGCCACCAGTCCCCATGCAACCGGCTACTTCTTGCCCAACGACTGGATCCTTTGGCACAGCGAGGGGTTGCTCGAAGCCATTAAGCTGAGCAGCGGGGATCACGTCCGAGTCGAAGGCACGCCCGGCAACGATGCATCGCTGAGCAAACTACCCGCCTCCGTGTGGGATTCGCTAGCGCGCTTTGAGCCTTTGCTGGGGCAACTCCGAGAGCAACTTCAAGTAGAGGCACTGCAGCCACTCACGCGAGAAACGGTGTTGCGCGGTTCCGGGTGGAAACACCTTTTCGTAGAGCTCACAGCAAAGTGCAACGAGCAATGTGTGCATTGCTATGCTGAATCGTCGCCAGCCCGCACGGAGGCACTTGCCTGGCCGGAGATCAGCAAGGTGCTCGAAGACGCGAAGGCGCTGAACTTTGACCTGGTGCAACTTACAGGCGGAGATCCTCTGATCAGTCCCCATTGCGTTCACGCGGTGGAGTTTGCGAGAGAGCTCGGAATTCCGCAGGTCGAGATCTACACGAATGGCCTCGCGCTTCGCGGAAGGACCTACGACCGCTTGCGCGAGCTAGGGCCATCGTTCGCGTTTTCCTTCTACTCGCACAATGCCGAAACCCA
>JAFDFW010000158.1 GCA_019309605.1 Deltaproteobacteria bacterium
TTCAGCAAGATCGTTTCGAGCTCGGTTTCGACCTCACCTTGACGCGTTTCGCCCCGCTTGATCTGGTCGCCGAGGCTGCGAAGTTGCTCGCGCTTGGCTTGAAATTCCTCGGACTTCTTGTCGGCGACCTTTGCCATCGCCTGACTCGCCTCGTTGCGCTCCTGGCGTAGGGCCTCGACGCCCGTGATGACGCTGCGGCGCTCCTCGGCCAAGTCCCCGAGCCGATCGAGCAGTTCTGCGTCCGCGAAACCGCGGCGCGCCAGTGCGGCCTTGACGTCCGGCAGGTTTTCGCTCACGTGGCGCGGGTCGAGCATGAGAGCGGGTCTACAACAGGAGGGCGCGGAGCACCAGTCGCGCACTTCTTGGCGCCGTGTGCAAAAAGCTCCTAAGTTGAAGCTGTGAGCAACAGGGGCATGCTCAGCCGATTGGGGGTCATCGGCGACGTTCACTGCGAGTCCGAGACGCTCGGGCGAGTGCTCGATGCGTTGGAGACGATGAACGTCGATGCCGTCCTGTGCGTTGGCGATCTGGTCGACGGGCCGGGAGACGCCGATACGACACTCGATCTGCTGCAGGCGCGCGGCGTCCAATGCGTGGCCGGGAATCACGAACGCTGGTTCCTCGACAGCGAGCAGAGGTCGCTCGAGAACGCGACGGCCGCGATCAACGAAACCTCGCGCGCGTTCGTCCAAGCCCTCCCGAAAACGCGGCGCTACGCCACGGCCAACGGTAACGCACTCCTCTGTCACGGGGTCGGCGACGACGACGAGGCCTGGCTCCTACCGGACACGCGGGGCTACGCCCTCCAAGACATCCCGACGCTGCGCGAGCTTATGTTCGACGAAGAGGTCCAGTTCATGTTCGGCGGCCACACCCACCAGCGAATGATCCGCGTGTTTCCGGGACTCACCGTAGTCAACGCCGGCACCATCCACCGTAAGGACGAGCAAACGTTCATGCTGGTGGACTTCGGCGCAATGCGCGTTGGGTTTTACTCCGCCGCCGAGGGGAATACCGGCGAGCTGATCGAAGAGCTAGAGCTACCGGGGCCAGGGCCGATCGAGTAGGAAGGCCCGGGGCACAGGGGAACGCGACACGGGGATCCCACGGACGGGTCGGCTTGCAAAAGTGGCCGGAGGGACTGGGGAGGTTTGGCCACGCAAGCCTCCCCTCGGCGCTCGCGCCCAATCGGCGGTGGTTGCTGTCTGGCCGATTGTCACTCGCTACGCCGCTGGATCCCCGCATCGCGTTCCCCTGTGCCCCTCCATACGACAATGGCCAGCCCCCAACGTGTCCCACTGTGCCCCTCCGTACTTAGACATTTACACAGGAGAACGGCTCGCGATGGGCAGCACAGCGATTGGGCCGGCGCCTAGTCGTATGTGGACTTGAGGATCCGTGGCGACGGGGCGCCCGATCGCGAGCACGCCCGTCGCGAGCCGTTCTCCGGTGATTGAATTGCGACCCGTCGAACCCTCGTATCGTGTTCCCCCGTGCCCCGATCTTTCGGCTTATCGCGCCTGCCGCCACAGCTCTGCCAGGGACGGCATGGATCCGGTCAATAGGAACCCCACGCGGAATAGGCGTGCGCCTACGCGGATCGACAGCCACGTGGAGACCACCAACACCCCCATTGCACCGATCACCTCCCACCACGCGATTCCCGACGGATCGACGGCCAAGCGAATGATCACGGTGAGCGGTGAGGTGAACGGAATCCAGGTCATGATTTGGCCGAGCGTACCATTGGGGGCTTCGAGAAGGATCACGAGGACCATCAGCGGAAGGATCGCGAGCATCGCCCAGCCCATGGTGAGCTTCTGGCTTTCGGCGGCATTGGCGCCGAGGGCGGCAGTTGCGAGCATCAGGCTGCCGAGGAACAGGTAGCCGAGAATGAACAACAGGGGCGCGACGGCCAGGGCCTCCCAGGGGATCGTCACCACGGACGCAAGCGCAGCAGAGGCACTGAGGGCTACGAAGACAACCATCGATGACCACACCGCAAATTGAACCAGGCCTGCGGCGCCGAGGCCGAAGAGCTTGCCTGCCAGGATCTCTTCCGGCGTCACCGAGGAGAGCAGCACTTCGACGATCTTGCTCTCCTTATCGGTTGAGACGGTCTGCACCAGATACCCTGACGCACTCAGAAGGGCGGTCAGCAAGAGAATCCCCAGGAAAAGCGGGATCGTCGTGCGCACCAGCAGGTCGAGGGCCTCATCGACGCCAGTGACTTCCTCGCCCTCGGGGCCGAGGCGGCTGCGGATGAAATACGCCGGTGAGATGACGCGTTCCTGCACGTCGCCATCGAGACGTCCTTCGACGAGCGACTTTCTCAAGAGCGAGCGAAGCAGCGGCTCGATCGTCGTTCCACCCATGCTCAAGAGCGGAGTCTTGTCGGACTGGATGGCGCGCACCTCACCGCTCGAGAGGTAGTTCTTCGCGACGATGTAGACTGCGCGAAGGCGCCCGGATTCGAGATCGCTGGTCGCGACATCACCATTGTCGTAGAGCACGACATCGTTGCCGTTTGCCGTCCAAACCCGCGCGCCATCACGCTGTTCGAACACCGCACGGTCGATCACACCTGACTCATCGACTAGACCGAACTGGGAGCTTTCCGCCGCGCGCTGGGTGAGGAAGTACGTCTGTGCCCCGAGGACGGTGCCCGAAACGACCGCCAGGAAGATCGGCAAGCCAAACGTTGCGATCAAGTACGACCATCGCTTGACGACCGACAAGAACTCGAAGCGCGCCACGGCTGCGATGCGTTGCATGCGCATGACTCAGCGGCCCCCACCCACGAGGTGGACGAATATCTCATCCATGCGCGCTACCAAGGGCTCGTAGCGGTCGATCGTGACACCGTTTCGGACGAGCTCGTCGAGGTATCCGGCCGCCGTCACGCTCGGTGGCAGCTCGACGCGCCACCCGCCGGGCTTGTGCTGCGTGGCTTGCACACCAAGAGCGACCAGGTCCATCGCAGTCCAGACGATCACCTCATTCCGCGAATACCGCCGGCGGATCTCGTCGAGCTGGCCGTACACCACCAAGGTTCCGTGGTGAATGAGCGCCACGCGATCACAAAGCGCTTCCACTTGGTGCATCATGTGGGTCGATAATACGGTCGTCCGGCCGCTCGCCCGCCGCTCCTCGATCAAGTCGGTGACAAGACCGACGTTGACCGGATCCAACCCCGAGAACGGCTCATCGAGAACGCAGAGCTCCGGGTCGGTCATGAGACACGCAGCGATCTGAACCTTCTGAGTCATCCCCTTGGAGAGGCTCTCGACCCGTTGGCCCGCAACGCGGCTCAACCCGACGCGTTCGAGCCAGTGGTCCGCGGCCGCCCGCGCGGCAGCTCGCTTCAGGCCCTTGAGCCGCCCGAGGTACGTAAGCAGCTCACGCACCTTGGCGCGACGATAGACGCCGCGCTCCTCGGGAAGATATGCGGTGCGGTCGAGGGTCTTCGGATTCGGCGCAGCGCCAAACAGCGTCACCTCCCCTTCGTCTGCGCGAAGGATGTCGAGCCCGACCCGGATCAGCGTCGTTTTGCCCGCACCGTTGGGGCCGAGCAGACCGAACACCTCACCAGACTGGACTTCGAGGGACAGGTCCTCGAGCACGCGGTGCTGCCCAAAGCGCTTAGATACACCCCGATACTCCAGAACCCCCACGGATTGATTGTATCGGGTCACACCGCCCCAAGCTAATCACCCCGTAAAGTCGATGCTGCGCATCGCCACGGGGCTCCGCCCCCCCCTCCCCAGCTGAGTAGCGCGAAGCCCCGTGGACGACGTAACACGTCGACTTTACGGGGTCAGCGCCCGAGGGCGGAGGCCAGGAGTTTCCTGGTCAGCGTGGAAACCCCTACGCTCTCGAGGTCACCAGGGGCAAAGCGGCGTCGGGCCTCCGACTCCTCCCCGCGCGCCGCCGACGCCAGGTATACGTCGATCTGCAGACGCCGATGCGTGAGCACGTGCTCGACCTCGCCGATCGGCTTCGTCCCAAGCTTCGCGTTGAGCCCGGCTTGACTGAGCACCGTCCGCGCCTTTCCTTCGGCCATCGGCACTCCCCACAGGCCACCGAAGAGGGGCTGGTCTCCTTTGACGAGCCACACCTTCCGGTCGGCACCTCTACCTCGTGTCGCAACGACCGCCGCCATCTTCACCTTTTTGGGAGGCTTGCGCACCCGGGGAACGGGCAGCGCGTCGACTTCATCGCTTGCATACGCCAGGCATTCGCCTGCCACAGGGCATGACTCGCAACCTGGCTGCTTGGGCGTGCAAATCGTCGCCCCGAGCTCCATCAACGCCTGGTTGAGATCACCGGGGCGCCTGCCGGGAACCAAGCGCGCGGCCTCTTCCCACAACCGGCTGGTCGTAGCGGACGCACCGATGGGCGTGTCGATTCGAGACAACCGCGCCAGCACTCGGGCAACGTTTCCGTCGACGATCGGCTCTTCCTTGTCGAAGGCGATGCTGCCGATCGCGCCCGCCGTATATCGCCCAACACCCGGAAGCGCTCGCCGAGCGTCCCTGTCTTCGGGAACCTTCCCACCGTACTGGTCAACGACCTCTCGGACGCCGGCGTGCAACATGCGCGCACGTCGGTAGTAGCCGAGCCCGCTCCAGTGGGAGAGGACGGCATCCTCATCCGCTTCAGCCAATGCACGAGCGGTTGGAAAACTCTCCAAGAAGCGCCGGTAGTACGGGATCACGGTCTCGACGCGCGTTTGCTGAAGCATCACCTCGGAAACCCAAATCGCGTAGGGGTCACGCGTGTGACGCCAAGGGAGGTCTCGGGCGGCAGCGTCGTACCAGCGGAGCAGCTTCTGCCGGACCGTAGCCATCAAAGGTACTCGAAGAACGACCGCTCCGGGTTCTCGAGCGTTTCGATCACGTCGTAGGCAAATGCGGCGCCTACATGCCCGTCGACGATGCGGTGATCGAGAGAGAGCGAAAGCAACATCACCTTGCCGACGACAATCTCCCCCTCGCGAACCACGGGCTTTTCCTTGATCCGGTGGACCCCAAGAATGCCAACCTCCGGGTGGTTCAAGATCGGCGTCGCAAGGAGGCCGCCCTGCTTCCCGAGCGAGGTCACCGTGAACGTCGAGTTGCGCAAATCCTCGGGCGCGAGCGTTCCCTCTTGGGCCGCCCGTGAGAGCCGTTCGATCCGCGCTGCGAGCTCGAAGAGCCGGAGGCGATCTGCGTTTTGTACGACGGGAACCATCAGTCCGGCCTCGGTCGCGGTCGCTACGCCGATGTTGTAGTACTTCTTGTAGACCAGCTCATTAGTGCGCTCATCGAGCTCGCTATTGAGAACTGGATGCTTGCGCAGCGCTTCGGTGACCGCCTTGATGATGAATGGCAAGAACGTCAGTCGAACACCGCGGCGTTCGGCTTCGGGCAACAGCCGTTGCCGCAGGTCGACCAATCGAGATGCATCACACTCCTCGACAAATGTGAAGTGCGCGGCAGTCGCCTTGGCGTGATGCATTCGTTCCGCGATCTTCCGACGCATCCCGACGAGCGGCTGCCGCTCCTCGAGCGGGGCATGCGGCCTGTCCTCGGCCATCTCCTCGCGCAACGCTCCGCGAACGTCATCCCGCGTCACCCGCTAGCTGGGGTCGCAAGAGGCTTTGCTTGGAAATACGCGATCTCACCAACGGCGCTCGCAGAGGTTCGAACCTCTCGCCGCTGCGCAGCAGCAGCAGGCCGCACAGAACTACGTCCAGGGCTTCCCCCATTCCCGTTCCTGCTTCCGTTCCCCGCTTCGGTGCCGGTCTCGGCCACGGAACCAAAAAGCCCCGCCCCTGGCAATTGCTCGTGAATATCCCCAACGGGAGTAGCCGCCGGCGTGGACGATCGCTGCGCCGCCTCGACGTTCGAAGCCGAATTCGATTCCAATGTAAGGATCACCTGCCCGACCTGCGCAATTGCCCCGACCTCGAAGCAAAGCTTCTCGACCCGCGCATCGCAGGGAGCGCCGATCGTCACGGTAGCCTTGTCGGTCATGACCTCTACCATCGGGTCGTCCTCGCCAACGGTGTCACCAGCTCGTACGAACCAGTCGACGATTTCGCCTTCGGTCACGCCTTCGCCGATGTCGGGAAGCTTGAAGTCGAGCCGTGCCATCGCTAGTACCTCGCCGTTTCCAACAACGCGGGGGCGATG
>JAFDFW010000159.1 GCA_019309605.1 Deltaproteobacteria bacterium
CGTGCAAGCGCCGCCGTTTCCACCAAGAAGGAGGATGTTGGCGCCACATACGGCGGCAGGTCCACCAGCCGGGCTGGTCGTGCCGTCACACCAGAGGGGACAACCAAGGCTCAAGATCTCGCAGATACCGCAAGCGGTAAGCGTTCCCTTGATGGCCGCGCCTGCCGGGGAGCAGACGAAGCCCGAGTCGGCCGCGTTGGTGCAGTCGCCGTTCTGACAGACCGAGACGGTGTCAGACGAGCACTGGCCGTCGGTGCCACAAAGGCTGCCGACTGGGTTGTTGGCGTACTGGCAAAGGCCAGTGTTGCATGTGCCGGTGACGCAGTCCGTGTCCGGGCAGTTTGTCTGGTTGAGACACTCCTCGCAGCTGCCTGAACCGTTGCAGAACCCATCCAGCGTGGCGTTGAAGTCACAAGGCGCAAAGGGTGGTGCGCTTAGGTGGGTACAGGTGATGATGCCGCCGGACTCGAAGCACCCGATCGACGCACACTGCGGGTTGGCTGGTGCCGAGCAGTTGGCCGGCGGGTCGCTCGGGTTCGCGCGAGGATCGAAGAGCTGGCAGACCGAGTCACACCAGTCGCCGGACGGGTTCGCCGTCAAGGTGCTCGGAGGGTCACATGCCTCTGGAGGCTCGATGACGCTGTTGCCACAAACCGCGAGGCTCTGACAGAAGACGGGGATGACAGCGTTGGCGTTGTCGTCGGTGCCGTCACAGCCGAAGGGATCGGTTCCGCCAGCGGCGAAGCCGTCGTCGGAAATGGACACGATCACGACACACTGCGTGCCGGGGTCGCCCGGAGCCGGGTCGTCACCGATGTTACAGAAGAGGTCGAGGTCGGCCGACTCGGCGCCGATGACCGTCGGGGGATCCTGGTGAGGACAGGGAACCGGAGTCGGCGGGAACTGGTACGCCGGGTTCGAGCCACAGTTGACCCAGTTGGCCGGGTTCGGGTCCACGGACGATGCCGCGGTGATGAAGAGAACCGCAGCGAGGGGGTTGTCGATGCCGCCGTCTGGGTCGTAGCACCAGATCTGGACGTCCACCGCGTCACCGCCGGTCGACTGCGTGGTCGGGCTGACGATGATCTGGCTGTACTCGGAGCACTGGTTGAACTCACCTTCAACGCCGATGCCGCCGTAGCGTGCGTCGGTGATGCAGTTGATGATGATGGTCACGAAGGTGTTGGCTGCCTGCGCGATGACCGGGATGTCGACCAGCTGGCCAGCACAAGTCATGGTGCCGTCGTCCGAGATCGCGACGATGGTCACGGTGCAGAGACCGGCGGGAAGGCCTTCCTTCTTGAAGACGCCGAGGCTGTCCTTCGGGTCGGTCGGGTCGTTACCCTCCGAGGTGTTGACGTTCACGTCGAACGTCTCCGACGGCCAGGGCAGGCCGGTGATCGGGTCGATGCCGGTACAGTCAATCGTGACCGTGACAGTCGTGATGTGCTTGACGACCGCGTCGGCATCAAGAGTTAGAGCTGCGTCGATACCGCCAGTCGAGGCTTGGTCCGACGTACATCCTGCAAAGGCAAAGGCAAGCGCTGTACAAGCCAGCAGCATGCCCTTGGTACATGTGGTTATCCGATTCATCACCAGTTTCTCCTTGTTGTCCTCTCGAAACTCACCATCCAGGTGATTCGATACGGGGGTTTTGAACGTGTCCTTACGGGCTTTCACGCTCTGCACGGGAAGTGCGAAGCAGTGTCTACCGCGGCACGTCTCAAAAGATCAATAGATCAAACATCGAAATTCGGTTTTTTGTGATCGGTGTCACCGAAACGTGTGTTGTTGCTGCATACCCTTGCACACAGCCCCCACGTCTCACCCTGTCACCGAATGTGGGACTTGCGTACACAGGTCATGCAGCCCTCTCAAAGTGCCTGAACACCTGTGTTTTGCAGTGCAAACTGATCCTGGAAAGCGCCGCGCGAAGCGTCGAATCTCAACCCGGTTCGTGTGGAGCGGGTGATCTATCGCACATCGCCAGTGGCTGGTTTCGAGGCTCTGCGGAGGTTTTTTTTTGGAATGAAACGCGCGCGCCAAGGCGGTTGCGAGGGGCCGATCGGACACGAAGTCCGAAAACGTCTAGCCGCCCTGCCGAAAACGGCCGTACGCCTAGATAACAGGCCCCGTAAGGGCGATACGGGCCTTGTAAAACAGCGATAGAGAAAGAACACGCGCCTCCGAGGGCCCTTCTACGGCATCCCGAACGCCAACCCTGATGCAAATGACAAAACCGGCGGCAAGGTGTAAAGGTCGCCGCATGAGTCACAAATTTTCATTTCTTTTCGTCTCTCTCGCGTTCATGGTCGCCTGTGGCGACGAGGGCGGCGGGACCCAAATGCCGCCTCAAACGATCATCACGATGAGTGGCATGATCGAGGTCACCGGCGACAACACAGCGTCAGGGAGCTTCTCCGCGATCGCCTACACGCGGCAGCCGAGTTGCGCCGCGTACGCGCTCGAAGGGGCATCCCCCGACGACCCCGGGGGGACAGATTTCGAGGGGACATTCAAGATCCCCGGCCCCTACGTTGGCATTCCGCTCGAGCCCTCAGGGGACATCTACGCAACGACGCTTCGAATCGGGCCTTCGATCTATGGGGGTCCGGGAACGTACGTGAACAACGAGACAACCTCGCAGATCCAGGGGAAGATCGTCTTGAACGAGCTGGACGGTCCGGAGTACTTCCTGGAGGACGGCACGGCAACGGTGACGATCAATGCCGATGGCTCCGGCTCGCTCACCTTCGATGACGTCCCCCAAGATACCGAGGGCATTCCAACATCGATCTCGGGCTCGGTCACCTGGACCTGCACCGAAGACGATCAAATGACGTAACCCGATTCGGGGTCTGAATCCCGCCCTTGCGCTGGGGCAGTGGTTTACCGTTGGGTGAGCTCGAAGGAGCCCACGTCGCAGGTGTTGCCCTGAGGGCGTTCGACGCCCCGTTGGTCGGTGGTGAGGGGCTGGCCCTCGAGATCGAGACAGGCCGCTGCGGGGATCACGTTGATTGCGATGCTGCCGGGCTTGAGTCCGTGGGTCTTCGTGGGTCCGCCTCTGTCGATGAGCAGTTCGAGCCCCAAGTCCACGGCGGACACCTCGACCATGTCGGTGCTCTTGTTGAGGCGGCAGGTGTTGCCGGTGCTTTCGATGTTGTAGCCTTCCGAGGTGATGCCCCCCTCGCATCCGTCATAGATCAAGCTATTGGCGACGGTGACCGTCCCCTCGCGGGTAGCGATGCCGTCGCCGCTCGCCGCGTTGTTCAAGGCCACGGTCGTGCTGAGCAGCCTGAGGTGGCCCTCGTTGGCAATGCCGCCGCCTATGCCGAGGCTCGCGCCCACGTTGGTGGACACGTTATTCGTCACGGTACTATTGATCACCGACATGACCGCACCAAGGAACCTAAGCCCACGTCCGTTGTGAAGGCCGCCGCCCCACAGCACGCCGGAGTTCCCGTCAATCGTGCTCTGCACCAGTGTCAGCGTCCCCTCGTTGCTGATGCCGCCTCCGGTACCGCCACCTCTGGCGGTGAGGCCCCCTCCGGTGGCGCGGTTGTTGAGCACTGTGGTGTTCACCACCGTCATCGTGCCATCGTTGAGGATGCCGCCTCCTGCTCCGTCGATGCCGGTCCCGGCGCCTGGCTGTAGCGCTTCGCAGTCCGTGATGCGGCAGTTGCGGAGCCCCAAGGTTGCGCCCTCCGCGTTGTAAATGCCTCCGCCACTCGACTCAAAGTCCTGCCGATGACCCTTCGTGATCTGGAAGCGCCAAAGGTCCGCGGTCGTGCCCTCGGTCACTGAGAACCCACGATGGTCCAGGCCTGCGTCGATCGTGAGGTCGCGACCATCGAGGATCACGTCTTTGTCGATGACGATTTCCGCGGTCGTCTGAATCAGCCGCGCACCGGTGCAGCTGAAGCCGTGCGGACCTCCGCCCGCCGCGATGGCGTCGTTGATGCCTTGCTCGGTGCAGGGAAAGATCGAGTCGATGGGGTCGCATTCGCCAGCCTGGCAGTACCCCAGGTCGCAGAAGGAGTCATCCTCCTGCACGGTGTTGATGCAGGAGCCGTCGGCCGGGTCGCAGACATCGACGGTGCAACTGTTGTCGTCGTTGCAATCGACGCCCTGGCATAGGAAGCCCGGAGTGCCGTTTTCGCCGTCGCCTCCGCCACCGCAGGCGACCAGAAGAACCGTTCCGAGCGCGCCGAGGCACGCGAGTCTAAGTAAGTAATGCATGATCAAACCTATTCGCTGGGCGCCGGCACAGGAGTCGCCGGGCGGGGTGGTGCTTTATCAAAACTGATGAGCTCTACGTCATAGACCAGCATGCCGAGTGGCGGCCCCTGCTCTGCCGGTGGCTCGCCGGGCTTGACCTCGCCGTGTGCGAGCTTGCCGGGGATCCAGAGGCGGCGCTTCTCGCCGGGGACCATCAACTGCAGACCTTCGCGCCAACCGGGGAACAGGGCTCCGAATGCAATCGACGCGGAGCGGCCGTTGCTGAGCGATTCTTGCACGAGCTTGCCCTCGGCGGTCCATCCGATGAAGTTCATCACCACCATGTCACCCTCGGCCGGATGGGCGTCGCCGGCGCTCTCCGTCAAGACGACCCAAGCCAAACCGGAGTCGCTGCGTTGCGCCTCTTCGGGGACGGCTCCCACGTTGGCCGGCGCCGAGGTGTCGACCTCGACCTTCGCGGCTCTCTCGGTTCGAACGACCGTCGCGGGCTTCGGTTCGCTCTCGGCCGGAGCAGGTGTGTTGCCTTTGCAGGCGGTTAGTGCAGCGGCGAGGACGACGCAGCAGACTAGGAATGAGCTTGATTTCACGGGCGTTTTCTAACCGAGTGCGCCGCGTTTGTCTAGCTCATACGGAGTAGTTGTGACTTCGCGCACACGGACCCACCCAGCTTGCGTTCGTCGGGGTGGGTTCACCGGGTTCGCTGTGCAAACGACAAAACCCGCGATCGAAGTCGCGGGTTTTGTACGTCGTCGTCAGCTCAGCCGAGCTGTGTCGAGCGGTTTAGATTTCGTCGCAGGCCGGGGTCGGGATGCCCTCGCACGCCGGAGGACCACCCACGACGCCGCCGGTATTGCTCGGGGTGCCGTTCGGCCTACCCGTCGCGTAGCCCGCGCAAGCATCGAACGCCGCATCGCAGTTCGTGTTCACGCAGTCGATGCACGTGCAGCCATTGGCTCCGATCGCACCCGCGCCGGAGCAAGAGGCCGCACACGCCGCCGTACCGCAGGCAGCGACATCGACGTAGCACGTGAGGCAACCCTGGGAGAGCCCCTCGGTGCAGGCTCCGCCGTTTCCGTCCAACAGGAGAGTGTTGCTAGCGCAGGCTGCGGCCGGTCCACTTGGGGGGCTCTGCGTGCCGTCACACAAGAGCGGACAGAGAGCGGGAACGAGGCCGCCAAGGATCTCGCAGAGACCGCAAGCGGTCAGGGCGCCCTTGATGCCCTCGCCCGCCGGGGAGCAGACGTAGGTCGAGTCGTCGGTGTTGGTGCAAGAGCCCTCGGTGCAACCGCCATCCGAGGTGCACTGGCCGTCGGTCCCACACACGGTGCCCACTGGCTCGGCTGTGTGCGCGCAGGTGTTCGAGACACAGTTGTCGCTCGTG
>JAFDFW010000160.1 GCA_019309605.1 Deltaproteobacteria bacterium
GGTATCGACTTCGCAGAGAGACGCACTGCAGGCGGAATACATGGCGAAGAGCGCCCTCAATCTGACGCGTTTGCTGATCGCCAAGGAGCCCGAAGTTCGGCGATTCGTAGACCCGCTCTACCGAGGCGCGACGGGTCGGCCCGCCCCGCAACTGCCGGTCTGGAACTTCGTGAACGAGATTCTGTCGCCGTTCTGCACCCCCGAGGACCAGCGGGGCACCTTGATGCAGCTCGGAATCGACTTCGGGGATACCGTGGGGTTCGACAACCTTCCCGGCGAATGCCACGTCATCTCCGTCAGCGAGAATGGCAAGATCAACGTCAACGACCCGCTGTTCCTCGACGGCGAGCGAGCCCGAAACAACGTCGCAACTCAGCTGTTTTCCCTCACCGGCGGACAGCTCCCGGACAGCCCCTACGACATGTTGTTCACGAAGGCAGATGAGACCGGCACACTGACCACGCGGATCGACCTCATCACGGCGGTGATCGACTGGTGGGATCACGACATTCAGCGCACGGATTTCGATCCCGGCGCCGGACTTACTCGCACGGGCGGCACCGGCACGGAGGACGACTCCCTCTATCAACTGTACGACAGCCCGTACCGCAACAAGAACGCCCCCTTCGACTCGCTCGAAGAACTGCGCTTGGTGCGCGGCTTCAACGATGATTTCTGGGCCACTTTCGTCGAGCCGATCCCAAACGACCCGGCATCTCGCATCATGACGATCTACGCGTCCGGCCTCGTGAACGTCAACGAAGCCAGCTCTCAGGTGCTGCTCGGGAGAATCTGTTCGTACGCACCGGACATCAGCCTCTGCACGGACCCTCTCGAAGGTCTCAAGTTCACTCAGATCCTCTCCACGATTCGTCAACTCCTTCCGATCCCTCTGTTCAGTCGCCCGACCGATCTTCTCGATTTCATCGAGGGCAAGGGAAGCGAGAAAGATTTGTATGGCATGGTGACCGGCTTCCTGGGGCCGGATAGCGAGCTCATCTTCGTACCCGTCGAGATCCCCGCAGAGCAGCGCACACCGCTCGTTCGGTCGTTCGCAACGTCAGCTTCAATCTTCTCCATCGAAGCCACCGGGCTGGTGGGCCGCTCTCAGGTTCGAATCAAGTCTGTGGTCAATTTCCACACGCGGTGGGTACCACCACCACCCAACGCCGGACGAATGCCCGGGTTGGGCATCTTCCACTACTATCGGGTGAATTGAAATGTCTTTGGTTCTGGGATTAGAGGTCACACCCCGGGTGGTTCGCGGCGCGTTCTTGAGGACGACGCTGCGCGGATCGGAAATGGAGCGCTACGCCGAGGCATCGCTACCCTACTCTGCGGAGTCGGAATCGGAATCGGAGGAAAACCTACTCGCCTCTGCTGTCGCGCAGATCCTCGCCGAAGGTGAACGGCCGCCAGACCGCATCATTGCCTCCCTCGGCGGCGAGGCTGCCTCATTGAGGCTGATCGACCTTCCGGCCGGCGTCGAAAAGAAGGTTGCAGAAGTCCTGCCGGGCGAGCTCGAGTCCGTGCTTCCGTTCGACGTCGAGGATGCGATCATCGACTACCAAATCGTTGGTCGCGACGCTTCGACCATCCAACTGATGGCCGTGGCTGCTCCTCGCCAAAGCGTCGCAAACCGTCTCCGCGAGCTCCAATCGGCGGGAGTCGAACCACGAGAGCTTGCCGTAGGGGCAGCCGCTTTCGATGGTCTCGGGGCGCTCCTTGGAGAATCACTCGAAGACAAGACGGTGCTCGTTGTCGACGTGGGCCCGGCGAGCACGGACTTCGCGGTACTGACCAATGGCCGCTGCACGTTCGCAAGAACGCTTTCTGGCGGCATGGATTTAGTCGAATCAGGCCGGCGCGCCGAGCTAGGCAGCGCCCTCCAGCGCACGTTCGCGAGCTACCGGGCCCAGCGGTCCGAAACGCCTTCCCTCATCTTACTCTCTGGCGAAACGGCCCCCATGGAGAGCGCCAGGCAATGGCTGACCGAGCAACTCGGCGTGCCGTGCGGCGTGGCCCTGCTCCCCGAAGCATCCGGGGCCGACGAGGAGATGCGGCCGAAGTTCACAAAGGCCGCGGCCCTTGCGGCGCGCGCCATCTCACGCGGGAAGCAGCTCGATCTTCGGCAAGGCGAGTTTGCGTCGCTGGCGGCTGCGAGCGAGATTCGGAAGCACCTACGCCTCATCGCGGTTTGTTTCGCCGCTGTCATTCTTGCCTTCGCCGTTTCTCTGATGGCTCGCTACCGAGTCGCCAACGCAGAGCAGAAAGAGCTGACTGCCACGCTATCGGAAGTCAGCAAGCAGCTCCTCGTGGAGGAGGCTCACAGCGCCCTGCATGCGCGAGAGCTGCTCACGGCGGGGCCCCAGATCGACGACCCCCTCCCCCGCTTCGATGCCTATGATGTCCTCGAGGCGATTTCGGAGAGCGTTCCTGCCGATATCCAGCACGACACCCGTCGCCTCTTGATCGAGATCGATGACGATGGCGACCACGGCAGGTTCGAACTCCAGGGCACTGTCGGTTCCATTGCCGAGCGGGACCGGCTCGTCGAGGCGCTGCAGGCACATTCCTGCTTCGCGGACTTCGAGAAGGGTTCGATCTCGACCGCTGTCGAGGACCGCAAGGACTACAAGCTGTCCGTCAAAGTCAGGTGCGAGGAAACCGCTTCGCGCGCTGGGGAGGAGAAGTAACGTGGCCATCGCAGACGCATTCGACAACGTGCGCAACTGGGCTGACGCTTTGAGCGATCGCGAGCGTCGGCTGCTGAGTACCATGGCCGTCGTGTTCACCGGGATCTTGGTCGTGCTGCCGATGTATGTCGCCATTTCGAGCATCTCGGACATCGAGACTGAAAACGCGGAGATTACGCAGGTTTTGCAAGACATCCGCCGCTCGGAGCCGCGCCTGCAACAACAGAAGGCCGAACGAATCGCTGTCCAGGCCCTCTACAACCGCAAGGCGCCAGCCTTGGGTGGCTTCCTCGAAGAACGCGCTCAACAGTACGGCATCACGGGCCTCGGAATCAACGACCAGCCTGAGCTCGACATCGGCGAGTACAGCCGCCGCTCGGTGCGCGTGTCGTTACCCGTCGTCGAGTTGCGACCGTTGATCGAGATGCTCGCCGACATCAAGAACAGCCCGTATCCGATCTCGCTCGAACGCATCCAAATGACCGGCGGCAGAATGCGAACCGGCTACACGGTGAAGCTGGCGGTGAACGCATACGACCGTGAGAGCCCCTCCGCGGCGGAGAAAGAGTAGGCCGTGCGACAGATTCCGGTTGGGCAGATCTTGAAGTGGACGGGATATCCCCTGTTCTTCTTCGTGTGTTTTGTGTTCTTTGCCTACCGGACGTTTCCGTACGAGCGGCTGGCGGATCGTCTGGTTCAAGAGGCTCAAGCGCGTGGCTACGAGGTCGAGATCGCCGGTCTGACGAACTCGGGTCTGACGGGCCTCACGTTCGAGAACCTGCGCGTGGTCCTCCCGTCGGAGAGTGAAGGCTCACCTCCCGTCGATGTCATCTTCGACGAGCTCACCGTGAGCACATCGTTGTTCTCCCTGATATCCAGTTCGAAGTCCTACAGCTTCGATGCAGAGCTCGGCGGAGGCGGGGCCGAGGGCGACCTCGTGCTCGGAGAAAACAACATGGAGATCGATGCCGAGATCGACGACATCAACCTCGATGCGCTCCCGATCCTCCGCAAGTTCACGAAACTTCCTCTCGCCGGAACGCTCAACGGTGAGATCGAGCTCACCATGCCGAGCGAAGTGGCGGAGTCGAGCGGCGACGTGGAAATCACGATCGAAGGTCTACACGTCGGCGATGGTGAATCGAAAGTAGATATCCCAGGCTGGGGCGGACTAACCCTCGACAAAGCGGATGTCGGCAACCTGGAGCTAGTCGTTGCCATCGAAGAGGGCTCAGCGACAATCGAGCGCGCGACATCCCACGGCAAAGACCTCGAGCTCGACGTTCTCGGCAAGGTGCAACTCCTGCGTCCGCTCGGGCGCTCTGAACTCAACCTGATGCTTCGCGTGAAGATCCAAGATGCCTACAAGACGCGGAGCGCCAAGGTCGCCACGATGCTCGAGCTGGCGTCCAGCGGGATCAAGGCCGCACAGACCGCCGACGGCGCAATCCAGTACGTGGTCGCCGGCTCGTTGGCGGGCCGTTTGCAACCCAAAGCGGCGGGTACGCAGCCTTTCGCCGCGCCAAAGTGACGGTCAGCACTGGACGCCCAGGGGGACTGTGCTTTAGAGAAGGCTCTCACGAGCAGGATTGATGATCGAAAGCGACCCAGAGCAACCTGACGACTTCGACGAGCCGCAAGGCGTCGAAGTCGTGGGTGTGGATGAGGCCGACGCCCTGGCGAGCTCCTCGTCCTCTCTCACGCGCCGTGACCCGCTGGGCGTCTACATGAGAGACGTACAGCGGTACACGCTTCTGTCGAAGGAGGAGGAACACGATCTCGCGGTGCGGTTCTTGGAAGAAGACGACCTCGAAGCGGCCAAGCGGTTGGTCACGTCCAACCTGCGCTTGGTTGTCAAGATCGCGTACGACTACCGCCAGGCGTACAAGAACATCCTCGACCTCGTGCAGGAGGGCAACATCGGCCTCATGCAGGCCGTGAAGAAGTACGATCCGTACAAAGGTGTGAAGCTCTCGAGCTACGCGGCCTGGTGGATCCGCGCTTACATGCTGCGCTATATCCTAAACAACCACCGCCTCGTGAAGGTGGGCACCACCCAAGCGCAACGGAAGCTGTTCTTCAACCTGCAGAAGGAAAAGGCCCGACTCTCGGCGATGGGCATCGAACCGACCGCCGAGGTCATCGCAGAAAACCTCAACGTGCCAGAACGAGACGTCGTGTCGATGGACATGCGACTTGCCGCGGGAGATGCATCCCTCGATGCGCCGGTTGGCACTACCGAGGGCCGCTCCGTGGCTCGTGTGGAGCTGCTTCCCTCGGAGGGGGTCCCCGTCGACGACACCTTGGCCGAGGCGGAAGTCAGCGACCAGTTCTCCGAAAAGATTCACGAGTTTGGAAAGTCGCTCGAGAACAAGGAAAAGAAGATCTTCGAGGACCGGCTGGTCGCCGAAGACCCGAAGACTTTGCAGGTCCTCGGAGACGAGTTCGGCGTGAGCCGCGAGCGGGTTCGGCAGATCGAAAAGCGCCTATTGAAAAAGCTCAAAGCCTTCCTTCAGGAGGAACTCGCTGAAACCGTGGTCGAAGTCTACGAATCCACGTGAGCTGCCGGGTCGCCGTGCGACCGAGATGTGGTAACGCCCACGAATGTCAGGTCGCTTGTCCGTAGTCGCGACGCCCATTGGATGTCTAGAGGACATCACGCTGAGGGCGCTACGCATTCTCCGCGAAGCTGACCTCATTCTCGCAGAGGACACACGTCACACCCGGACGCTTTGCTCCAAGCACGGCATCGACACGCCCCTACGCTCCTTTCACGCGCACACCAACGACGACAAGGTCGACCTCATCGTCGCAGAGCTCGCCGACGGAGCTCACTACGCGCTGGTCAGCGATGCGGGTACGCCCGTGGTGAGCGACCCAGGTGTCTACCTCGTCTCCCGCGCAGCAG
>JAFDFW010000161.1 GCA_019309605.1 Deltaproteobacteria bacterium
CGTCTCTCGGCCCGATGCGCTCATTCACATGGCAACGGTCACCCACTTCACGACCGACACCGAAGAACGCTACCGGATCAACCTCGGCGGCACCCAAAAGCTGTTCGAGTACTGCCACGAGTACGGCGTGAAGCAGGCGGTGTTTGTCGGCCGTCACACCGTGTATGGCGCGACGCCGGATTCCCCTCTCTACCACACCGAAGACGAGCCTCCCCTTGCGGGGGCGTCCTTCAAAGAGCTGGCCGACCTCGTCGCAGCCGACCTCTACGCGGGCAGCGCCCTGTGGCGATGGCCCGAGCTCAATACAGCGGTTCTTCGGCTTTGTTACTTCCTCGGCCCGAGCCGGGGCGGCACGCTCGCCAGCTTCCTTTCGAAGAGCCGCGTTCCTCTGGTGATGGGCTTCGATCCGCTCTACCAGCTCATGCATGAATGGGACGCCGAGGAAGCGATCACCCTCGCGGTCGAGAGACAACTCCGAGGCGTCTTCAACGTCTCAGGCCCTCCACCAGTTCCGCTGAGCACCGTTTGCGAGGCCACCGGCCGGCGCGCGGTCCCTATCCCTGGGCCCCTCTACCCGACCGTCCTCGGTCGCTTCGGCTTCCCGTACCTCCCCGCCGACGCCATCGAGCACGTGAAGTTCCCGATCGTCATCGACAACAAGGCCTTCGTAGAAGCCACCGGCTTCGAGCCCCGTTACAGCGCCAAACAAACCATGGAAGGCTTCCGCTGGAACTAAGTAGGGGATGGAACCACCTAACGAGCCACCAGCACTCGAGCCCGGACCCGTCGAAGCGCGATCGCCCGTGCTGGGTTTCGCGCTGAGCCGAGACAAGGTCACGCTGACCGACCTTCTGTCGAAAGCGTCGAGCGCTTGGTCGCGGGATCTCGCCACGTGGGTGCTCGCAATGCTGCTGTACTGGTTGCTGGGGTTTGGCATCCCGTTCGCGCTGAACGTCGTGTGGGGGCTCTTCAGCGCATTCCAAGAGGGCAGCGGCGAAGCGAGCGCGGCGTTCACGGCGGTCAACGTCATCGTACAGATCGTCATGTACCTAATACAGCTCGTGCTCTCCGCAGTCTTCACGCTCGGCATATGGGCGATGGCGGTTCGTGGGCTCCACGGAGAGCCGATGAGCGTCGGTGTGATCTTCAGCCAGCTGTCGAAGATCTGGAAGTACATCCTTCAATCGCTCGCCGTCTTGTTGGGCGCGGCGCTGATTCTCCTGCCGCTCGTGCTGATCATTCTTCTGATGTTCGTAGGCCCGGTCGACCTCAACACGCCGATGAACGAGATCATCGACGATGCGGGCGGGCCCTTTTTGATCGCGTTTGCGGTTCTCTTGCCCGTCTACGTGTACGTCGCCACCGGTATCGCGTTCATGCAGGCAGAGCTCGCGTTCAACGACGACGCGGGCCCCATCGACGCCATCCTGTACTCGTGGCACATCGCGCGCGGCAAACGCTGGAGAATCATCGGCGTGGGCTTGCTCGCAAGCCTCATCGTAGCGGGGTCGGCCATGCTGTGCGGCGTCGGCCTCCTGTTCGGCGCACCGCTGTCCGCGTTGCTCTTTGGCGCCCTGTACCTCGCACTCCGCGAAGGCGCCGACGTCCCAGTCGCAAACACCAGCACCACTCTCGGAAGGCAGTACTAACGCGGGGACGCCGCGATGTTGCCTCCATCGACGGTCACGACACAACCCGTCGTGCTGGGCGCGAGCGCGAGACTCACAAACGCGTTGGCCACGTCCTCCGCAGCGACCTCTCGACTCAAGAGGTTAGAGCGATAGTAGGCGTCAGCATCGAGACCACGCGCAGCGGCGCGCCGCTCGATATCGTCTGGGTCGAGCAGTCCCGTTCGAATCCGGTCAGCGTTGACCGCGTTGCTGCGCACCCCGATGTCTCCGCATTCGATCGCGTACTGCTTCATGAGTGCGACGACCGCGGCCTTGGGGACCGCATAGGCGCCCAGGCCTTTGCCCGGATTGAACGCAGCCTTGGAGGCGTTGAACAGCAAGAACCCGCCGACGCCTTGAGCGCGGAGAACTCGAACCGCCGCCGACGCAAGGTACTGATGGGAGAAGAAGTTCACCTCAAAGCTGCGCTTCAGCTCTTCGGTCGCAACCGAGTCGATGGGCCCCTGCGGCGCAATCCCTGCGTTCGAAACGAAGCCATCGAGTCCCCCGAAGGTGCGAACGGAGTGGTCGATGCTTGCGCGCACCTTCTCTTCGCTCGCGACGTCCACCACCTCGAAGGGCGCGCCGATCGACGCGGCCACGTCGCGAAGAGGGGTCTCATCTCGGTCCGTCAGATAGAGCGACGCCCCTGCCGCCGCGAACGCTCGCGCACAGGCGGCGCCGATTCCACGGGCAGCGCCAGTGATGTAAACGACCCTTCCCTCCAATGGCTTGGGGCTCGCTTTGCCCAGCTTGGCTTGTTCGAGGGACCAGTACTCCATGTCGAAAAGATCCCGTGCGGGCAGCGCCTCGTAGCAGCCGACGACCTCCGCCGCCTCGATGACGCTGATCGTGTGCTCGTAGATGTCGGCCCCGATGCGCGCGGCTTTCTCCGAGGTGCCCGCCGCGATGAGACCCAGCCCCGGCACCAAAATGATACGCGGATCGGGGTCTAGCTGCGCGACACGGCGCTCTTTGTAGTTCGCTTCCCGCTCGACGTACGCAACGTAGTCCTCGCGATACGACGCGAGTCGCTCATCGATATGCGCGCCGATCGCCGCGCCATCCATCGTGGGCATGATGTCGAGCAGCAAGGGCAAGCGCTTGGTGCGAATCACGTGGTCGGGCGTCGCGGGGCCGCGCTGGCTCACGCTCGCAAGGTCCGTACGCCCGAGAAACGGATCGATCGCAGGACCGCGCCGCAGCGTCAACAGGTAGCGCCGCTCACCCGCGCCGAGCTTGCCGCGGAGGATCGGCGCCAGAGCCTCGTAGGCGCATGGCTCGAGACTTCCCCGCGCCACCTGCACGCCCCCTGTCTTTCCGGAAGCAAAACGCTCGGCCGCATCGACCGCCTGAATGTGCCGCTCGTAACTCTCCTTCGCTGTGTCGCCGAACGTGAACAAGCCATGCTTGAGCAGGAGCAGGCCCTCGACGTCGGGATTGTTTTCGTAGGTCTCGGCCGCGAGCTTCGCCAGCGTGAAACCCGCCATGACGTAGGGCACCACGGCGAGCCGGTCTCCATAGACTTCTTTGCAGATCGCTTCCGCGTCCGGCTGGTCGATCAACGCAAGAATCGCGTCCGCGTGGGAGTGATCGATAAACTTGTGGGGAAGGAACCCGTGCAAGAGGGTTTCGACCGAGGGGTTCGGTGAGCTCGAATCGATCAGGCGCGTGCGCTGCGCGTTCACCATGTCCTCGTCGGACAGCACGTCCCGATCGCGCAGTGCTCCGAGGCTCCCGATGCGAACGGCTGGCAGACCAGCTGGCTCGATAGTCCCAAGGTCCCAGCCACTGCCCTTCACGCACAGGACCGGGACCTCGTCGCCAATGTCATCGACTAAGGTCGTCTTCACGGACGTATTGCCGCCCCCGTGGAGCACCAGGGCCGGGTCTTGGCCGATCAGCCGGGACGTGTAGACGCGAAGCGCGACGTCCTCGTTGACCTGCGGTTCGTCCCGATAGCGTTCGATCGTCGCTTGCGCGTCTGCGTCGGACCACCGGCTCTGCACGTCGGCCTGCCTCGCTCGGACTCTGACATGGGCGATGGCACGGCGCTTGCTCCTCTTATGAGCAGAACAGCTGCCGATTGTGCCAATCTGCGCCCGGCGCCTCGAAAGGATGACAAAAATGTCGCGAAATCGCTTTATCCTTAGTCTTGCATCAGCTCTCCTGCTGGTCCTGATCTCACGACCAGAACCCGCGCAGGCCTGTGGCGGGCTTTTTTGCTCCGCGTCGGCGCCCGTCAATCAGGCCGCAGAGCGCATCATCTTCTCGAAGAATGCGGATCAGACGGTAACGGCCGTCGTGCAGATCCAGTACCAGGGGCCGTCGGAAGAGTTCGCCTGGGTGTTGCCGGTGCCAGGGATCCCGGAGGTGGACGTGTCGTCGGACTTGGCGTTCACCCGTCTCCAGCAAGCGAGCAATCCACAATACACCTTCACGACCGTCGTCGAAGGAAAGTGCAAGCAAGTGCGCGGAAGCTCAGGGTCTGCCGCATCCGGACCCTCTCCGAACTTCGGAAGCGGAGGCGCGGGCGGCGACGGGGGGGTCAATGTGCTCGCATCCGGGACCGTCGGTCCCTACGACTTCGTCGTGATCGAGCCCGACATGAACTACGAAAAGGTTGGCGATGTCATCGTCGAATGGCTGACCTCGGAGGGGTACGACGTGGTGCCGCCCGGCGGAGACCCGGACGACATATCGATGCTGCTCGGCGGCTACTTGCAAGGGGGCATGAATCTGATCGCGTTCCGACTCACCAAAGGGAACGACAACGGAACGATTCGACCAATTCGCATCACCTACGAATCCGACCAGCCCATGATCCCGATTCGTCCAACCGCGGTGGCGGCGAACGACGATATGGGTGTCATGGTCTGGGTCCTCGGTGAAAGCCGGGCCGTCCCCGTCAATTACAAATCGCTCGAGCTCAACCAGGCGCTGATCAACTGGCTCACGGGCGGCAGCAACTACAACCAAGTCGTCGTCGCCGCTGCCAATCAAGCGGGCGGTCAAGGGTTCGTCTCAGAGCGCGCGGGCCCAAGCACGGACTACGACAACGTCATCATCTTGGATTTCGAGAGGGACGATTGGGAAGCTCTTCAAACGAGCGCCGCGGCGCTGACGGGGCCCGAGGTCGTTGGGGAAAGCAGCCGCCGCTTTGGGGGTTGGGACGGCTACCGTGCGCTGGTCGAACGCTTTCTTTCGGACGGCACGAATGTGGACGATTACCTCGGATGCCCACCCTGCTACCCCGAAGCCGTCAAGGGCCTCGACACGCAAGCATTCATCGATGGACTGGGAGAAGAAGTCGTCGAGCCCATGATCGCCACACAAGAGCTCGTCGGGTCGCGCCCGTACGTCACGCGATTCTATACGACGCTGTCGGCGCCGGAGATGGACCTCGACCCATTGTTTGATTTCAACCCCGATCTCCCGATCGTGTCGAACGTGCACACGGCTCGACGCGTGATCGAGTGTCATCGTAGTATCTACGAGTCGCAGGCCCCTTCGCGCTTCGAGCTCGAAGACGGCCGCGTCGTTCGCCTGAACGCAGGCGCCCCCTGGCCGTTCCTCGTGGGCGATGAAGACGCACCACCCGCCAATGCCCTCGTCCTGGCGTTGACGACGAGCGGTCCAGGTACGGTCGTGCAGGACAACTCCGAAGCGATCGACCAAGCCCTCCAGCGGCACAACGCCACCGTGGCTTCACCAGGGTGCGGATGCGGAGTGGTGGCCCCGCGCTCGCATGCAGCCATGTGGGCTAGCCTGGCGTTGTTCGCCCTTCTGAGGAGGCGCCGGCGCCAGCCAGCCTAGGTGCCCAGACCTGGAATCGAACCAGGGACACGAAGATTTTCAGTCCTCTGCTCTACCAACTGAGCTATCTGGGCCCGGAAAACAGGCGCGGAGCCTAGCCG
>JAFDFW010000844.1 GCA_019309605.1 Deltaproteobacteria bacterium
TAGGAGCGGAAGCTCAGTTGGGTTCTTCGGAGGCGCTTGAGATGTCTTGTCCCGAAGCGAAGGCGGCAAGGTTTCCCGCGGCGGCGGCACGGCGTCGACGCGAAACGTGCCCTCGGTCCACTCGAGCGCAAGGACGAAGTCGGCCGCAGTCCCTCCGTCAATGCTGACGTCATTGAGCTCGCCCTTCTCGTAGTAACCGATCGCGAGCCGTCCACGAAGCTCGAGCAGGAGCCGCCCAGTAAGGCCGGCGTTCTCGCAATAGCGCATCAGGTCGGCCGGCGGGTGCACGGCGAGCGAGCCGCGGCGTGTCGTGTCGGTGCCGCGCGAGACCGGCAGGTGCGGGAGTTTTGGATATACTGCGAACTCGCCGTCACGTAGCGAGAGCAAGACCTCGAGCGCGCGCTCTTCATCGCCGGTGGTGGCAGCGTCCGCGACCTGGCCGTGCACCAGGCGGATCGCGCCCGACCCGGAGGTGCTTTGGAATGCAAGGACGCCGGTAGTGCCGAGCTCTTCGAGACCGCCAAGCAGGTCCTCAACGCCTTCAGCCGGGATCGTTCCTTCGAATGCCGCCTCTGCAACCATGACTCATGGAAGTGATTCTGCTCGCCCGAATTGTCAAGGCGTTTGCGAGTGCGACGGGTTCCCCAAACATCCAGAATTTCCAGATAATCTACGGGAAGATGCCGCGCTCTTTGTAGGAGGTCGCTAGGCTGTCAAGCGCCAGAGCGTATGCCGCGATCCGCGGATCGACCTTCTTTTCGGCGGCATAGAACATCGTGCGTTGATATGCGCGACGCATCATGTGGAGCAGGCGTCGCTGCACTTCTTCAGCGTCCCAGTGCTCACTGTTCCGATTCTGCACCCACTCGTAATAGCTCACGGTCACACCACCCGAGTTGGCCAGGATGTCGGGAATGACTGGGATGCCGCGATCGGCAAGAACCGCCGCGCCCCGCGGGTTGATCGGTCCGTTCGCGCCTTCTGCGATCAGTCGAACGTCGAGCTTCATCGCTTCCTCTTCACCGACTTGGTTCTCGAGAGCAGCCGGAACGAACAAGTCGGCCTTGGTTTCGAAGAACTCGGCTCGGCTGATCTTCTCGCCCCGCGGGTAGCCGTCGATCGACCCGTTGACGCGCACGTAGTCCTGAAGCTTGTGCGCGTTGAAGCCCTCGTCGTTCCGTAGATAGCCCGAGTGGTCTCCCGTTGCGATCGTAGAAACCCCGAGCTTGGAGAGCAGAAGCGCAGCGTTCGAGCCTACGTTGCCGAACCCTTGAATGATGGCAGTGGCGCCCTCGAGGTCGAAGCGCGCTTCCCTCGCCCACTCTTTGATGCAGTGCACGACTCCCTGACCGGTCGCCATCTCGCGGCCCTCCGACCCGCCCGAGTTGATGGTCTTTCCGGTGACCACGGCTCGCTGGTCATTCTTCTCGTAGGTCGGCCCGGTATTGATGTAGGTATCCATCATCCAGACCATCGTTTGGGAGTTGGTCCCCATGTCGGGTGCCGGAATGTCGTGTGCGGGACCGATGTTGCTACCGAGTGCGTGCGTGAATCGTCTGGTGATCCGTCGAAGCTCGTCGTGCGAGTGGTCGTGAGGGTTGAACTTGATGCCGCCTTTGCCGCCACCGAATGGGACGCCGAGCAGTGCACACTTCCAGGTCATCTGAGTCGCGAGTGCCTTGAGCTCATCGAGGCTGACCTGCTCGTGATACCGCATGCCGCCCTTGTAAGGGCCCATCACGTTGTTGTGCTGAATCCGGTAGCCCTTGAACAGGCGGGTTTCGCCGCTGTCCATTCGTACTGGGAAATGCACGATCAGCTCGTTCTTTGGCTCGGCGAGGATGAACGCCGTTCAGCTCGCCGGCCTTTTCCATGTAGCCCTGAACGACCTCGAAGAACGAGAACTCTTCTGCAGCAGCGGACATCTATCTAAGATGCTAGCTGAGCGGCCGTCGGCCTCCAAGATCGGCGCAAATCTTGCGCATCGGGGCTACCAGACGAAACAAGCGCGCCTCGTAGCGAAAACGGTTCTCAAGAGCCATCGTAGCCTTGTTTTCCTAGGCTCCGTGGCGCTAGAGTCCCGTCCACGGGCGGCTGATAGAACTACTGCCGCCACCTTTGCTTTTGAACAGCAAGGAGGATGCAATGGATGAACCGGGTAGCGACTTTCGCCGTGAGCTAGAGGCACGCGGTGTATCACGTCGCGAATTCATGGGGTTCTGCTCCGCGATGGCGGTGATGTTTGGTTTGCCAAAGGGCGCGACGGCAATGATTGCCGACGCACTCGAGAACAAACCCAAGCCGACCTTGGTGTGGCTCAAC
>JAFDFW010000845.1 GCA_019309605.1 Deltaproteobacteria bacterium
ACGAGCTGCACCGAGCCCGGGTCGCGGCCGGCCCGCTCGCAGGAGCGATCAATGCGCTGTCGGACGTGGTCGATGGCGCTGGCGATTTCCTGGCTCATGGCCACTGTTCCACCGCGCCGTGCTCGACGAGCAGGCTCACGACCTCGGCGGCGGGCAGGCCGACGACGTTGGTGTACGAGCCTTCCAGTCGAGTCACGAAGCCGCTAGCGAGCCCTTGGACCCCGTATGCGCCAGCCTTGTCGTCGCTCTCGCCTGCGGCGACGTAGCGCTTGAGCTCTTCGCGGGACGCAGACCTGAACCACACCCTCGTCTCCACGACTCGGCCATCGAGCACGCCGTCCCCAACTCGGCCGAGCGCCACGGCCGTTCGAACGACGTGGTCGCGCCCGGCAAGAAGCTCCAGCATGCGCACCGCATCGGCAGCGTCGATGGGCTTTCCCAGTCGATGGCCATCGACGCATACGACGGTGTCCGCTGCAAGAACGTACGCCTCCGCGTCCCGAGAGGTGTCCAACACCTTTTGCAATTTCATTCGCGCGGCCGCGCGAACGAACTCTGTGTCATCTTCGATCTGAAGCGCCTCTTCATTTGCCCCACTTGGCTGCACCTCGATGGCAATCCCGAGAGAGGACAATATCTCACGGCGGCGGGGCGATGCGGACGCCAGGATGATCGGCTTCCGCGATCTGATCATGCACTCTCTCCCGGCTCTTCCATCCGCGCCTTGTATCGTCGAAGGTAACTCTGACTCACCTGCTCTGGGTCGAGCCTGAGGCACTTCGCAATCTCGGTGACGAAGCCGCGCACGTAGACGGCCGCGGGCAACTTCTCGAACTCGTCCTCCTCGATGCATCGAAGGTAGTTGAGACCAACCTTCGTTCGTTCGCTGATCTGATCGAGGCTCGTGCCCTGTGACTCCCGAACCGCGCGAAGAAGAGCACCGCCAAACTCGGTATCCGGCGTGATGCTTGGCGCCGGCGGGAGCTCTGCGGGAGGAACTTGCTCCTGCTCGGCTTTCGCCGTGGTTTGTGGGGCCTCGGGAAAGACGGAGATCTCATACGGACGCCGGCGGGCCGGATCGAGCAGGACGTCGTAGGCCTCGTCGATACGGGCACGCGCGACCTCGAGCCCATCCTCGTTGAATAGGCCAAACGTCACCAGGTTTTCCGGGTCGAACACCGCGCACATCCGCTTGTACGCGCGCCGGATCTCCTCGTCGGTCGCGCCGCGCTCGACTTCGAGCACGTCGTGATGCGAGCTCGGCGGCACCTCACGCCACGGCGAGCGATCCCTGCGACCGTCTTGTGCTGCGAAGAGCCGCCGGGCGATCTTTTCTATATTGCGACTCGCCCTGCTGCCCGGGCTCTCGAGGAGCAAGGGCCGCCGCTTCCGCGAGCACGTTCGAACCGCGTCATCGGCGTGGTTGACGATGAAGGGGAACTCCAAGTTGCTCATGCAGTCCTGCAACGCACGTCCAAGCTCGGGCCATTCGCGCTGCACGATCGCGGCAATGTCGGAGGGCGCGGGCGTCTGACCTGCTCTTGTGAACGAAGCGTGTAACGCACTCTGTTGCCGTTCGTCTGACACCTGGTCGAGGGCCATGGCCGCAAACGTCTTGCGCACCAGCCGATACAGCCCGCTCACCGCGTTGGGTTCCGGCATCGTCAACGCGAGCCGGTGTGTCGCGCCACACCAAAAACGTATCGCCGCATCGGTGGCCGCGGACCCAAGGTCGACGACCGCAAAGTCGGCGTCCAGTTTCGCAAGGCGGCCCTGCAGCTCTCGCAATGAGCTCCGACGAGCGCTCCCTCGATGAGGCTCGCTCAAGCCTCCGTCCATCAACTGCAGGTTCGGAATCGGGCCGTCCACCGGCTCGCGCAAAGGAAGCGTGTTGACCGACTCGTGGTCGAGTGCCCTGGCCAGGCTTGCCAATGTACCCTCGGTCCCGAACGCAGGCGTGGGCGCCGCGTACGGAGCGACCCGCGGGCCTATGCCGAGCATCGCGTGGAGGTCGGATCCCGATGGGTCCGCGTCGACCGCCAGGACCCGTTTGCCGATCGTCGCCAGGTAGATCGCTAGGTTCGCGCTGAAGAGGGACGTGCCAACGCCCCCTTTGGCCCCGAGGATCGCGATCGTAGTTGGGGCCATCGAGCGCTCTTACCAATCACGCGTTTCTCGCGCAATGAAGACGCGGTCTCGTTCAGTCGTCGCTGTCGTCGGCCGAGCGGAGTGGAAACGGGTAGAATTGCGGCCGACGGTCGTTCTCGCCTTCCTCATCGACCCCGGTGACTTCTGCGTCCGTCGGCCGGTCGGCAGGCTTCCAGTCGCCTGAGCCCGAGGCACGCCGCTTTCGGCCATCCGCGGTCCGAATCCGCAGTCTTCCGATGGGTGCACTCATCCGTGGCTGGGTCGTCATTCCCCCTCCGATCCAAATCCGGGCTGACTTTAACACTAACGGATGTTTCCGAAGAAATCACAACAGCAGGGCTTTTGGAACACAAGACTGATAGATTCCCCCACAATCGTGGGGTTCCAAGCATCAGAAGAAGTCCTTGAAGGGGTGGTCGAGGACGTGCTTTTCCGTAGTGATGACGGGAGGTTTGCGGTGATCCGGCTGAGCCCCGGCGAGAGTGCCGAGCTCTCACCCTCGCACACCGCTGTGGGCGACCTCGGGCAGATCGCGCCCGGCGAAAATGTGCGCCTCGTCGGGCGCTGGACCCAGCATGCCGTCTACGGGGCTCGGTTCCGTGTGACCTCCTTCACCCCGACGATTCCGTCCACGGAGCAGGGCATGATCCGCTACCTGGGCTCGGGGCTGATCCCCGGCATCGGCCCTGCCCTCGCCGCCCGGCTCGTCGAGCGCTTTGGCCCGGAGACCCTGGACGTCATTGCGACCCAGTCGGGCCGGCTGCGCGAGGTGTCCGGAATCGGAAAACAGCGTGGAGAGTCGATCGCCAAAGCGGTTCGCCAGCGTCGCGTCGAAGCCGAGACGATGAGCTTTCTGCATGCACTCGGGATGGGCCCGGCGACCGCGCGGGAGATCGTTCGCATCGTCGCCGAGCAGATCCGCGGGATCGGCTTTCGCACTGCCGACCGAATTGCCGAATCGCTCGGGATTGCGGGCGATGACATTCGTCGCGTGCAAGGCGGGGTGCTGCACCTCATCGGCAAAGCGGTTGACGACGGACACGTTTTTGCAACGCGCGCCCAACTCCA
>JAFDFW010000008.1 GCA_019309605.1 Deltaproteobacteria bacterium
ACTTTCGAGTTGAAGTACTTCTTCAACAGCGCCATAAGACGAGATAACCAGAACGATATCGCCTCGGAAAGCGTGAAACAGGCAATCAAAGGCATCATCGGCGGCGAGGATCAGAAGTCGCCGTTGTCGGATCAAAGAATCGTTGAAATACTCGGACAAGACCACATCAAGATTGCCCGCCGCACGGTCGCGAAGTATCGCGAAATGCTTGGGATCTTAAGTTCATCAAAACGTAAGAAGTACTTTTAGTCGCTGGAGGATCGATGCGTATTAGCTACACATTTCGGAACATGGAATCGTCTGACGCCATCAAGAACCACGCATCCGAGAAGATAAGCAAGATCCAGAAGTATATGCGGGCGCCGCTGCATGCCGAGGTAACTTTTTCGATGGAGCGGCACATCCACCGAGTCGACTTGAATCTGACTGGCGATGGCCACCAGTACGCTGGCCACGGCCAGTCCGAGGACATGTACGCGACCATCGACCAGGTCGTCGACAAGATCGACCGGCAGGTTCGGGACGCGAAGGCCACCGAGAACGACCGCAGGCGGCACAGTGGCGAGTCCCTCCGTCACCCCGAAGACTGATCCGCGTTGCGCCTCTGTGACGGGTGGGGTATCGCCTCGCCGTCATGCTGGCTGACCTTCTTGATCCGGAGCGAGTCCGCGTTGGAGTGACGATTTCCAGCAAGGAGTCGGCGCTGCGCACCGTTGCGTCGCTGCTCTGCATGCCGGAGGGAACCGCTAACGAAGAAGTCGTGTACGACGTCCTCCTCGAACGCGAGCGGTTGGCCAGCACGGGAATCGGCAGCGGAGTTGCGATCCCGCACGGCCGCTACGACGGGGTGAACGAACTGCGAGCAGCCGTTGTCGTGTGTCCCGCGGGCGTTGATTTCGAAGCCGTCGACGGCTTGCCCGTGAGGATCTTAGTCGGCATCGTGGGGCCTAGGTCCATGCCGCAAAAGCATTTGGCCGCCCTGGCGGGGGTGTCCCGCGTCCTTCGAAACGACGGGAAGCGCGCAGCGCTCCTCAAGGCCGCAGACGACGCGGACGCGTATCGCACGCTGCTTGAACCCTGACGGGCAGACAGCCATGCGGCAGTCGCGTATGATGTGCGGGTGACGGAGTCTTCCCCTTCGCAGCGCGGCGGCCTTCCCAGCATGCGCGTGGAACGCGGCATCACCGTCGCCCATCTGCTCGCCGAGCCTCGCCTGGAGGCGATCCTGCGCTTGGTTGCCGGCGGAGAGGGGCGGGACCGCCCGGTCGACCATCCCCGCGTGCAAAAGCCTGGGCTTGCTCTGGCTGGGCATACCCACGGGGTGGTTCCCACTCGAGTTCAGATTTTGGGCGAGACGGAGCTCACTTTCCTCGAAGGACTGTCACCCGAAGAGCAACTTCAAAGCGTGGGCGTGTTGTTCGCCCTAGGGCTTTCGCTGGTCGTCGTGACCCGGGGCGTCGACCCGCCAGCTGCGCTGCTCCACGCTGCACAGGAAACCTCTACGCCGCTGGCCATCGCCGAACCCCGGTCGAGCCGCGCGATTCAAGCGATTCATCGGGTGCTGGACGGCATCCTCGCGCCTTCGGAAACCCGGCACGGTGTGTTGATGGACGTGCATGGAGTCGGAACCTTGCTGATGGGGCCCAGCGGAATTGGAAAGAGCGAGTGCGCGCTCTTTCTGGTCGAGCGCGGGCATCGGTTCGTCGCCGATGACCAGGTGATCTTGTCGCTCCTTCCGTCCGAGCAAATCCTCGGCCGCGCGCCGACTCTGCTACGGAATCATCTCGAAGTGCGTGGCATCGGCATCATCAACGTTCGTGATCTCTTCGGAGCCAACGCCGTGCGCTCCGAAAAGACGGTGCAGCTCGTGGTCGAGATCTGTCCGTGGAGGGACGACGAGTCGTTCGATCGGCTGGGCCTCGACGAGTCCACCTTGGACATCCTTGGCATGCCGATTCCGATGTTGCGAATCCCGGTTCGGCCCGGCCGCAACATGGCCGTGATCCTCGAGGTCGCGGCACGCAACCACATCCTCAAGGCCTCGGGGCATCATGGCGCGCAGAACTTCATCAGCACGTTGATGGGCGACATGGAAGATCCGGGCTCGGAGGCCGGAGAATGAGCGAGGCTCCTCAAGTCGTCGTCATTACGGGACTCTCGGGCGCCGGAAGAACCAGCGCGCTTCGTGTGCTCGAAGACGCGGGTTTCTTCTGTGTCGACAACCTGCCTCCTGGCTTGGCGCCGGCGCTATTGGGACTAGCCAGCCGGGAGGGAGAGCCGGAGAGCGCCGTGATGGGGAAGGTCGGGTTGGGGATAGACGTTCGCACCGGCGCGTTCCTGAGTGGAGCCGAGGAGACGATTTCGGAGCTCGAGGCGTCCGGGCATCGTGTGCAGGTGATCTTCCTCGACTGCGCGGACGACGTCCTGGTTCGGCGGTTCAGCGAAACTCGTAGGCCTCACGCGCTTGCCCGGACGGGAGATTTGCACGGGGCGATCGCTCGGGAGCGTGAGAGGCTTGCAGGTCTTCGGTCGCGTGCCGATATCGTGATCGACACGACGGGCTTCAGCGTCCATGACCTCCGGCATCACCTCATCGACTATATCGGCCGCGACCCGCGCAGGCCTTCGATGGTCGTTCGTTTGGTCTCCTTTGGTTTCAAGTACGGGGTTCCCGTGCACGCTGACTTGGTGTTCGACCTGCGGTTTTTGCCGAATCCGCACTTCGTCGAGGCGCTGCGACCAAAGACCGGAATGGATCCCGACGTGTCCGCTTACGTGATGGACGCCCCGGAAACACAGGAGCTCCTTCGACACCTGCGACCGCTACTCGACTATGTGCTTCCGCAGTATGCGCGCGAAGGCAAGGCCTACCTGACCGTCGCGTTCGGGTGCACCGGCGGGAGGCATAGGTCGGTGGCGATGGCCGAAGAGCTCGGTAGTCATCTCCGCGACGGCCACGAGGTTGTCGTCGCGCATCGGGACGCGCAGCGAGCTGCTCCGTGAGCGAGGAGCTCACGGCGACTGTAGAGGTGCCCAACCGCTTGGGTTTGCATGCGAGAGCCGCTGCGAAGCTGGTCGACCTCGCGAACCGATACGAGTCTCACATCGAGGTGAGCAAGGACGGCCAGGTTGCCGACGCCAAGAGCATCATGGGCGTGCTTCTGCTTTGCGGTCACCAGGGCGCGCAGATCACGCTTCGCGCGCGAGGCGCCGACGCCAAGGTGGCCCTCGCTGCGCTCTGCGGGCTTGTCGCCGGTGGATTTGGGGAGATGCAGTGACTCGGCCCGCCCGTTTCAAGGGGATCGCGGCATCGATCGGCGTCGCCGTGGGCCCTGCCCGAGTCATCGGCCGCGAGCGTTCCGGGGTTTCGAATCGGCGCATCGAAGAGGCGGCCGTCTCGTCCGAGCTTGCACGATTCGAGCAGGCGGTCTCGAAGTCGCGCGCCGAGATCGAAGCCGCCAAGCAGGAGCTCACGGACCGCCACGGCTCCACGTACGCTCCGATTCTCGACGTCTACCTGTTGATGCATGCGGACGCACTTCTCATCGGCGCCACCTCCGAGGCGATCCGCAACGACAGGATCAATGCCGAATGGGCGCTGTCTCGGGTGACGGAGCGTCTCAAGAAGCCGCTCCTCGAAGACGCTTCCTCATATTTTCAAGAGCGCGCGCGCGATATCGACCACGTGCAAGACCATCTGCTCCGTCACTTGCGCGGCGAGCAACGAAGTGAGCCCGCCACGGATGGGCCGACGATCCTGATAGCCCACGATCTCACCCCTGCGGACGCCGTGCACATGTTGGCGCCGCCGACCGTAGGGTTGGTGACGGAGATGGGCGCCGGGAGCAGCCACACGGCGATCCTCGCCCGCACTTTCGGCGTGCCCGCCGTTGTCGGAGTGGGTCCGCTAGCCACCGAGATTGAAGACGACGAGCTCGTTCTGGTCGATGGGTTCGCTGGAGATGTGACCGTGGGCGCTTCGCCCCAAGAACGCCGCGCTGCAGAGGCGCGGCGCGATCGTTTCACCGCGTTCCTGGCAGCGGAGCGCTCGACGAGCGCTGTGACACGCGATGGAGTTTCGATTTCGATCATGGCCAACGTGGAGCTTCCGAGCGAGGTGCAGGCTGCGCTCGAGAATGGCGCGGAAGGGATCGGCCTCTACCGAACCGAGTTCATGTGTCTCGACCGGCTCGAGCCGCCTTGCGAAGACGATCAGCTCGAAGTGTATCGTGCCGTCGTCTCGGCGATGGCACCGAGGCGAGTCGTATTTCGCACGTTCGACTGGCGAGGTGACAAACGCTTGCGGGCCCACGATCTCGGGGAACGAGAGCGAGCTTGGTTGAAGATCCAAATCAATGCGGTGTTGCGAGCGAGCGGCGACGGCTCGGTGGCGCTGATGTTCCCGATGGTGTCCACCCTCGAGGAGTTTCTCCGGGCGCGTGCGCTCGTCGAAGAGTGCCGCAGTGAGCTGAGCGACGAACGCGCGAGGTTGGCGGAGCTTCCGGTGGGAATGATGGTCGAGGTGCCCTCCGCCGCATTGCTCGCGGAGCGATTCGCTCAACACGCCGACTTCTTTGCCGTAGGGACCAACGATCTGGCGCACTACACTTTGGCGTTCGACCGCCGTGACAGGCGCTCGGCTGCCAAGCCGCTCGACCCGGCTGTGCTCGGGCTCCTCCAACGGGCCATCACCGCCGCGACTGAGGCGGACATGCCTTGTTCGATGTGCGGCGACATGGCGGCCGACCCCGTCGCGCTGGGTTTGGCGCTGGGGCTTGGATACCGGCAGATATCGGTGCCGGTGAGCGTGCTCCCGCTGGCGCGTGCTGTCGTTCGCAACGTCGATCTGGAAATTGCGGCAGAGGTCGCGCGTGATGCGCTCCAGTGTACTTCCGCGGACGAGGTTCGCGAGATGGTGGTCGAGCGCCTCGACCCGCACCTGGGCGCACTGTGGAAAGAGCAAGGGATCGTCTAGTTCACCGGTCTACTTGGCTTCTTGAGACACCGGCTGCACCAGCTGGGCCAGATCTCCCTCTGTCACCAAGCCGGTCGTGCGATCGATTTCGTAGCCCTCGGCGTCGTACAGAATGAACGTCGGGACTGTCTCGATCTTTCCAAGCATGCTTTCTCCGTTTTCGACGCGCCCGTACGGGTCGGCGCCGACGACGAAGGGCGGATCGAGCGCATACGCCCATGCTTCGACGAGCTGCAACGCGCGCGGTTGCGCCGCGATACCGATCACGATGACCTCGGGATGCTGGGGCACGAAAGGGCGCAGTGACGTCAACGCTGCTTGGCTGACCGCATCGAACGTGGCGAACACGAACAGGAGGACCGGCGTGCCGCGCAGGTCAGCCAACTCGATCCATCGGCCGTCGGACGATCTCAAGCCGAGGTCGAGCCGAGCGCCCGTCGCTGCATCGGGCGTCGTGCGCTGCGCGCTGCTCGAGTCGCGCGCGCAGCCCAACACCAACACAGAGCCCACCATGAGCGCTAGAAGAATCGAAGACACGCACAAAACGCGTTTGGGAAGACTGCTCTTGGTCATTGCAGCTGACTCGGCAATATAGCAAGAACCCCAAAGAAGTGGACGGTATCCGCGAACACCTGGACGCCCTGCTCGCGAGTTGCGATGCGGAGTCTACTCGAAGCCGAGACCCTGTCGATTTCGTCCATAGCTACGATGAGCCTCGAGACCAGGAGATCGTAGGGCTCCTTGCAGCGAGCCTCGCGTTTGGAAATGCGGTGGCCGCGCGGCGAAGCATCGATCGCGTGCTCACCCTCTTGGGCCCTGAGCCCGCCGCGGCTGTCGTCGGCGCTAGCCAAGATGAGCTCCGCCGCCGTCTTCAGGGGTTTGTCCACCGCATTTATCGGGGTGAGCATATTGCGTCAGTCCTTTGGCGGGCGGGGAGATTGTTTCGTGAGCACGAGACTCTCGGAAACGCCTTCGTCCACTTCCATCGGGCCAGCGACGGCGATTTTCGAGAAGCCCTGGCCCGCTTTGCCACCTTGGCGTCTCGAGAGAGTGTCCCAGTCGCCCCGACCCAGCCAAGTGCGAGCAGTGCGTTCTGCAAGACGTATGCAGCGTTTGGGCAACCGTCAGCGAAGAAAGCCAGTGAGCTTCGGCTCTAGGGCGTGCAGGTCGGCGACACTCTCGACGTCCTCGCCACGCTCGAGGATGTCTTCGTTTAGCTGAACGAGTCGGTAGTCTTGCAGCGCCTTGAGGGCGGTCTCCAATTTGAGCTTGGACAGCGACTCGCGGCGTTCGATCTCGCCGGCGAGATACATCTGCTGTCCCAACGCGAGCGTGCGCTTGTACCAGTCCTTCCTGGGAATCGGGCCATCAAGCACGATTTCCGCCCCGCGCAGCGCGAGGAGGTAGCTCTCGAAAAAGGTCTGGAGCATCATCGCATAGCGCTCGATCCGGTGGCGCATCGCACCCTCAGTAGCTTGCGCGTAGCCCTCGCGGAGGTCGATCTCGCCGTCCTTGGCCATGTCGCGGAGCGCGTCTTGGAAGATCTCGTCGAAGGTTGCGTCGGTCCGATACATGAACTCGTGCTTGAAGAGCCTCGACAGCTGTCGGACACGATCGTTGAGGCGCGCCACGTCGACCCATTGCTCGTTGTCCACCAGCACCGAAGCTGAGATCATCGCCCTCGGCACGAAGAAATGAATGATCGTGTTTTGGTAGTACTCGAGCGCAATGCGCCGCTCCGAGTGGATGGTGTAGATCGGATCCGGCCCCGTGTCGTGCGCGATGATGAGCCGGGCGTCGAGGAACAGGTGCAGCGCCTCGTCGATCGTGTCCTCGCGGATACGGCCCTCTCCGATGCGGAGCTGCTGGGCTATGCGGGCCTGCATTACATCCAGTGTAGCGAGCAGGTCTTCGCACGCGGTCAACAGAGACGCTCTTGTCATGCCGCGCTTCTGGTGACTCAACAGCGCGGTAGCCACGAGCGCTGCCGGTGTCACGACCGTGACCTCGTTGATCGAATACATCACCTTGTGGGCCAAAGCCCGAACCGCGTTTCGCTGTTGTTCGGGTGTGATGTCGTCAAGGCTCGAGATCTCGCCGCCCGAGCGCTGAACCGTTTCCTCTTTGAACTCGTCGAAGTCGATGATGTCACCGAACTGGACGTAGAGTCGGCCCCATTTCGACCTCAGGATGCTCGAGCTCTTGATCAAGTCGCTCACGTTCTCGGACTGCTTGTCGCCGCCCGAGAGCTCGTGGACGAAAGAGCGTTCCTCGATGATACGCTCGTACCCGATTGAAATCGGCACGAGCTTGACCTTGGTGCTGCGGAGCTTCGATGCGGACTCGAAGACCATCGACAGCAGGCCGTACTTCGGGGGCAGCGGTTTGCCGATTCGAGACCGGCCGCCCTCCAAGAAGAACTCGATGGTGAAGCCTTCCGCTAGCAGCTTGCGCACGTACGCTTCGACGAGCACGGGGTAGAGCGCGTCTCCGTGGAAACTACGGCGAATGAAGAACGCGCCGCCTCGACGCAGCAGAACCCCGAGAGGCCAGAAGCTGAGGTTGTCGCCGGCTGCGATCAACGGTGGCATCATCGCGTGGCCGTAGAGCATGTCGCTCAGGACCAAGTAATCGATGTGGCTCTTGTGACTGGGTAGCAGGACCAGCGAGGCGTCGCGGGCGGCCTCACGTACGCGCTCGAGGCCATCTTTGTCGAGCACGACGCCGTCGTACATCTTGGACCAAACCCAGGTGAAGAACCGGTGGAGCAGGTCGACCACGAGTAGGCTTTGCTTGGCGCAAAGACGCCGCAGCTGCTTGCGTGCGACGTTTTCGGCCTTGGCGTACGAAATGCCCTTGTCCCCAGCGTACTGCTCGATCTGCGTTCGGACTCTCGGGCTGCGCAGGAGCTCGTCCTGGATACGGGCGGTGGTCTTCTTCATCGGGCCGAGGATGACGGCACGATCGCGCTCCATGCGTCGAAGAAGGGCATACCGGACCTTGTCGGCGGCCTGCTCATCGGTCAGGTCCGGGTTCTTCTCGAGGAACGCCCGCACATCAAAAGGCTCCCCGGAGCAGAGCTTTGCATCGCGGTAATTCAGCAAGAACTGGAACAAGACCCGTACCCGGCCGGGCCACTGCACGGGACCGAACAACAGGTCGAGCAAGCTCGGGCTCGCGGTCGCGGCTAGTTTGCTCCACACGAAGGTTTGCGGAACCAGCAGAATGGGTTGCGAGGATGTTCGCTGTCTTGCAACGAGCGCTTCGATCAGGTCGACCTCTAGCTCACGCCCGCGACGCGTCTGGCTCCCAAGTTTCGGCGGGCGTCTCAGGAACAGCAGCGCGCTGAACCCATCGCCGACGGTTTGCTCCAAGGCTTCGGTTTCCGGGATCTGCCGTCGCAGGCTCAACCGGCGCTCGCCCTTGCCGAAGGGCTCGAGAATCCACAGCCCCAAGTCGTTGACAAATCGCACCAAGGGCAGGCCGAATTTCTTCAGTAAGAAGTCGAGGCAGATGAAGTCCAAGAATGAAAGCGAGCGCATCACGTAGACGACGACGCCTTTGCTGGCGGCGTCTCGCACGCCGCGGCTCCAATTTTCGTCCACCCGGATGTGGGCAAAGAAGCGCCGGTAAAGCCATCGCAAGATCGCGTTGGGCGTATAGGGCGCCGGCGTGGGTGAGCGCCGCGCAAGCTCCGGCATGTTCGTCATCGCTCGGTCAGAGCCTAGCAGCGTGCAAGATCAGGTCGAGTTTACGCAGTTCCACTTTTATTCCGCGGTTTTACCCGCGCAATCTCTAGAACTGTGCGCGGATGAGGCGGCGTTGGCCGGGGCGCAGATCGACAGCGTAGCGGCGCTCCTCCCCGCCGAGCCGTACGACGACCTCGTAGCTGCCCGTGCTGAGTCGCGCGGCGACGCCACTTCCGAGCGTGCCGATGCGTTCGGAGCCCCGGTTGACGGTCACGATGCCGGTGCCGCTTTGCCGCTTTGTCTCAATCCGAACCTCGAGCACTCCGGTTTGGAAGTCGACCGACACCGGCGTGGACTTTCCGGCCGAGACCTGGACGGTCACGCGCTTCGATGGGTTGTTGAGCGTGCCGTCCAATCTCACGGTGACCTTGCACTTCCCGACAGGGACAGAGAGGGCGGCGCCACAGGATCCGCCGCCCACTTCTCGCCCGTCCTGCTCGACCACAATGGTGCCGCGCCCTGGGCCACCGTTCTCCGTGATGGAGCAGCGGATCTGCCCAGTTTGCGCCTCGGCGACCCCAGCCCCACAGAACAACGCTGCGGTCACCACGAGGGCTGGCACCGAAACGCGGAGGAATCCGGGGTCAAGTGGGCTGCCCGTTTGAATAAGAATTCTCACGTCTTATGCTTCTAACCTAATTGGGGCCCGAGGTGTGCAGTCGATTGGAGCCCATGTGAAAACCGCGGTTGGAGCCGACAGTTATCCCGCCGCGCCTGCTTGACACCGCCAGGGGCGGCGGCTACGAAACGCGCCCTGAAACGGGGTCTTAGGAGCGAATCATGGCTACCCAGAGTGCCAAAGCGTCTGAAATCGAACGCAAGTGGTATGTTGTCGATGCTGCGGGCCAACCGCTTGGCCGTCTTGCGTCCAAGGTGGCTCACGTCCTTCGTGGAAAGCATCGGCCCGAATTCACGCCGCATGTCGACACGGGCGACTTTGTCATCATCACCAACGCGGCGCAGGTGAGTCTTTCGGGCAATAAGCTCGAGGACAAATACTATCATCGGCACTCCGGCTACCCAGGCGGTCTCACCTCGGAGAGCTACGGCCACCTGCTAGAGCGGAAGCCCGAGTTCGTCCTCGAGCGCGCGGTCAAAGGCATGCTGCCGAAGAACAGCCTTGGCCGACAGATGTTTCGCAAGCTAAAAGTCTACCCGCAAGGGACCCATCCTCACGTGGCGCAGAAGCCAGAGGCCTTTCCTTTTTGATCTCGAGAGATTTGGTTAATGACACACTCTAAAGTCATCAACGGACGCAACTACGGCACAGGGAAGCGAAAGAACGCCATCGCGCGCGTCTTCCTCAGTGCGGGTGCAGGTACCGTAACTGTCAACGGTCGTAGCTTCGAAAACTACTTCCCCCGCGAGATCCTCCGGATCATCGCGATGCAGCCTTTCGCCGCGCTCTCAAAGCAGGGCCAGTTCGACGTCGAGGTCAACGTGGCCGGTGGCGGCGTCTCCGCGCAGGCCACGGCCGTTCGGCACGGCATCGCTCGCGCGCTCGTCGGCATGGATGAGGACAACAAGCCGGTCCTCAAGAAGGCCGGCTACATTACCCGCGACGCTCGTAAGAAAGAGCGTAAGAAGCCCGGTCAGCCCGGCGCCCGTAAGAAGTTCCAGTACTCCAAGCGCTGAGAACTTCATTTACAGCTTTCGAGCTGGCAAATCTCGAGCCGCGGCGCCCTCAGTGCCGCGGCTTTTTTGCTTAATGGCATAGACAACACACATGTCAGTATCAGGATGGAGTTGAGCACATGACTTCGAAACCCATACGCGCGATCGTCGTTGGCGGCACCGGCTACACGGGAGCAGAGCTCGTGCGCCTAGTGTTGGGTCATCCTTCGCTAGAGCTGGTTTCGATCGTCGGAAATACGACGGCCGGTCAGGCGGTCGCCGATGTGTTGCCGAGCCTGCGGGGTATCGTCGAAGGGGCCGTGCAGCCGTTCGATCCCGACGCCATTGCCAAGCAGGCCGACGTTGCGTTCTGTGCGTTGCCCCATGCGGCGAGTGCCGAGGCCGTGAGCGCGCTCCGGCAACGTGGGCAGAAGGTGTTCGACCTCTCCGCGGACTTTCGTTTCGAGGACCTGTCGGTCTATGAAGCCTGGTACGGCAAGCATCCCGTTCCCGAGCGTTTGTCTGAGGCGGTGTACGGCCTGGTTGAGCTCCATCGAGACGAGCTGCGCGACGCGGATCTGATCGCTGTTCCAGGCTGTTACCCGACGGCGTCGACCTTGGCGCTCGCACCTCTCGTAAAGAACGGTCTGATTCGGACCGATGGAATCGCCGTGGACGCGAAGAGCGGCGTGTCGGGCGCCGGGCGGGGCGTCTCGAGCGCCACTCACTTCCCGGAAACGGGGGAGGGCGTTCGTGCCTACAAGGCCGGCACCCACCGTCATGCGCCTGAAATCGAGCAGGAGCTGAGCCGTCTTTCCGGCGTTCCGGTCAAGATCGCGTTTGTGCCTCACTTGCTTCCGATGACCCGAGGCATTCTCGCGACGTGCTACGCGCAGCCCGCGGGGTCGAGCGTCACGGTGGCTGGATGCATCGAGGCTGCTCGCGCGCTCTATGTGGGTTCTCCTTCCGTGCACGTGCTCGACGAGGGGCAGCATCCCGACACTCTGTGGGTGCGCGGGTCCAATCGCGTCCACGTGGGCTATGCGCAGGATCGCAACAGCGGGATGATTATCGCGATGAGCGCGATCGACAATCTGGTCAAAGGCGCCTCCGGTCAGGCGATCCAATGTCTGAACGTGCGCTTCGGCCTCGATGAAGGGGCCGGATTGCAGGCGCCGGCCCAATGGCCGTGACCAAGGTTTTGCACATCAGTGATGTGCACCTCGAGAACGGCTTCCCGGGTGTGCCGCTGAAGAGCTTCATCAACAAGCGCATCGTCGGCCTCGCGAATCTTCATTTTCGGCGCCGAACGGTGTTTGCCGAGGCGGCTCAAAAGGTCGAGGCGCTTGCTGCGTTCTCGAAGGAGCAGGGGGCTGACCTCGTCATCTGCACCGGGGACTACACCGCGCTCGGCACGGAGCCGGAGATCGCCTACGCGCGCAAGATCATCGAGCCGCTCACCCACGCTCCCCTCGGTTTCTTCACCGTGCCCGGCAACCACGACCTCTATCTGCGCGATACGGTCGAGGCTGGCTGGTTCGATCAGCACTTTGGCGCGCTCATGAGGACCGAGCTTCCGGAGCATGCGGTGGATGGCGTCTGGCCTCAGGTTTGGTTTCCCGCCGACGGCTTGGCGGTCGTGGGGGTCAACAGCGCACGGGCGAACCCGAAACCGACATACTCCAGCGGTCGCATTCCGGATGAACAGCTCGAGGCTTTGACTCAGATCCTCGACGACGCGCGTGTCCGAGATCGCTTCGTGATCATCGCGACCCACTATGCGCCGCGCCTCGCCAACGGCAGGCCGGACCGGCCGGCGCACGGGCTGGAGAACGCAGATGAGCTGTTGGCAATTAGTGCTGCCGCTCGACGCGGCGTGATCCTCCACGGTCACATTCATTGGCGCTATCACGTGCGTGTGCCGGAGACCCCGTTGACCTTGTGCTGCGCGGGCAGCACCACTCACGCCGGCCGGGAAGGGCTGTGGATGTACGAGATCGGTGACCACCGCGTGACGGCGACGCCTGGGACCTGGGATCAAACGCGCTACATCCTCGAGCCTGACCAGGCCATCGACATCGACCCGTAAGTTGCCGCCCCGGGGCTCGCTCGAATACAAGGACGGTTATGGCAGCTCGCCAGTTCGGAGCCAAACGCGAGGCGCGCAGGGCGGTTCGACGGCTCGTCGATCTCGAGTGCGCGGTTTACTCCGAGCTCTGGGGCGAGGCGATTGCGCACCGAGTGACCGACGTGAGCGAAGAGGGGCTCTGGATCCAAACCGACCTGCTGTTCGAGATCGGGACCGAGGTCACGCTCACCTTTTATCCGCCCGATTGGGAGGAGCCTCTCTATGTGGCGGGCCGCGTCCAACGCGTAGAGCTTCAACCAAGACCAGGGGACGGTCGCGCGGTCGGTATGGGCATCGAGTTCGAGGCGCTGCGGACCGATGAGCGCCGGCGCCTGACGCGCAGCATGCGGTGTCTCCGAGCTGACGAGGCCTTCATCCTGGATCAGAGGACGCTGACCGGGGTTCCAGTGGGCGTCGCCGAAACGCGCGAGCCAGCGCCCAACCCCGGCCGAACCGTTGCGGGCTGGGCCGCCCCGTCGCCATCCGCCGACTACTCGGGACGGCCGTCGCGGATCACGGCAACGCCCTCCGAGCGCCAGGAGGACGCCGAGCCATCGCGAAGCGCGTTTTCTGGTGGCCTCGATCTAGCTACGTCCGTGTTTGCCGATTTCGGCTCGGACTAACGGACGGGGAGGGCGCCGGCGTTCACCCGGTTCACCCCGTCGTGCGGCCCCGATTGCACCTCGAGCCGCTTGCTTCCGCTAAACAGCCCGACGTACATGGCGTAGTCGCCGACGGGGTAATTCGCGGGGACCATGAGCTCCTGGGTGTCGACGATGACGTCTCCCTTCTCCCAGAGCTTCGTCGGGTATCGACCGCCAACGGGCACGTGGTCGCCGTTGAGCCGTAGCCCGTCGCCATCGATGTGCACGAAAATCTCGTAACCGCTCGGTCCGTCGCCGAGGACACGCCAATACCAGGTGACCGCGAACCGTTGACCCGCGCCAACCGAGTCGCCGCTGGGGAGATCGAGGTCGTAGCCCAGGAGCTCGACGCGGTCTTCGTAGTTCGCGCCGACCTTGTGCTGGGCCTCGGGCGCGTCCTTCAAGACCGTGTTTTCGATGAAGCTCTGATTGGGCCGACCGTCGATTGGTTTGGCCGCGATCAGGAGCAATCTCGCGCTTCGGCCATCCGCCACGTACAGGTGTTCACCGGTCTCGCGGCGGTAGGCGCGGTTGAGCTCAGGCAACTCGTCGGGCTGGATCACAGCCCAACGTTGTCCGGCCTTTCGTAGGAAGCCGATGAGGTCGGCCTGTTTGCTAATCTCCTCGATCGGTGCGCGGGTGTAGTAATGGGCTGCTGTCGACGGCAGCTTGTACGAAGCCAGGGGGTCGGGTCTTCCTTCCGCCAGCTCGCTGTACGCGTCGTACACTGGCTTGGGAGAGAAATGCTGGCTCAGTGCGGGCTGGAACGAAAGGGCCACGAACACCCCAACCGCCAAGCCTCCTCCGAGCGCCGGGAACACGCGTAGATTCCCAAGTCGCCCGTAGGCGTAGCGCACCCATGGAAGCCCAAAGACCAAGCCCGCGAGCACGAAGGGAATGAAGAACGCGACACGGCCCACGCGGATCACGACCGACGCAGCGCGAAGGTCGAGCACGAAGCACATCAGTCCAAACGAGAAGCAAGCTCCGAGCACCGACGCGGCGAGTATGAGCCACCCGCGCTGCGCCCATCCGGTCTCCCACTGGGTTCGGAACCATCGCACGGTCTCGCGGGGCTGGGGCCGCGCGACCGCCTCGTGGCTCACCAGGGTGAGACAAAGCAGCCCGCCCGCGATCGAAAAGAGGAGGGCCCACTGAGCGTTCGGATTGTACACTGCGGGCACGTTCAACCCATTCACCGCCAAGGACCGAAGCGGACTGTCCGGATACAGTGCGTAGTCTCGGACCAGCAGCCCGACCAACAGGGCAACGACCACCGCGGACGGCCATCGAACGACAGGCTCACTGCTCACTTCCGCCATCCAAATCGCCACGAGCCCCGCCAGTGGAACCAGCGCTAGATACGGAGGCGTGCCGTAGCGCGATGCGAAGACGGTCCAGGAAACGAACGCGAATGCCGCCCAGAGCAAGAGCACCCACGCGATCCCTTGCGCGTCGCTGGTTTGCCGTGGCCGAGGGATGAGCGTCCAAATCAAAGCCACCGGGAGGGCGGCGCTCCAGGGGGCGAATCCGTGGAAGATGAGCTCGGCGGCCCCGTCGAAGGTCGGCGGGTTGCCGCCGACGGCGCCCCCCCCCAGCCAGATGCTGAAATCGGGATCATCGAGCGAGACCGCTCGCGCCACGCCCCATACGAGAATCGCGGTAGCGATGGGCAACAGCCAGCGCCCGACGCGACTGCCTTCTCCGTTGTCCTCAGAGAGGAGGCTCCAGGCCGCAACCGCGGCAAGCGGGGGCAGCGGGCCGAGTAGCGCTCCGCTGGCATAGGTGCTGGCCGCGACCCCGACCCCGAGAGCGACGTAATGCGCAAGCGCGCGCCGGGCGGTGTGCGGGCCGGAACACGCGACGATGGCGGCCAGACCGACCCAGGTCTGCGCGAAGACCGCGACGGCATTGCCCATCACCAGCCGTGTGTTGAGCAAGAACAGCGGCGTGGAGGCGATCACGGCGATGGCGATCACGCCCACGCGCCGGCTGAAATGCCTGCGGAGTAGCAGAAACGCCAGTAGGCAGGTGAAGCAACCGGCGAGCACACCGGGGACACGGCCGAAGCGCGCGGCGCCAGCAGCGTCGAGCTCCCACGGGTCCCACAATCCGTACGACCAGATCCCCCAAACGGTCAAGAGCGGAACCGCCGCCACCACCAACCGTTCCACTCGACCAGCTTCGGAACATTCGCGATGTCGCTCAATCGGGCCTGCCAATCCGTGACCACATCCTTGTAGGAAGGCAGGTCGCGGGCGGCCATTCGCAAGCCGGGTCCATTCAGCTCGGTCAGCGGATCGAGTGCGCGAGCGTACTTCTTGAGACCGAAGTGCAGGTGCGGACCCGTGGAGCGGCCCGTCGATCCGACGAAGCCGATCAGCTCACGCTGCTTCACGAACGTCCCTCGGCGAATGCCGCCTTTGATACGGTGCAGATGTGCATAGGCGGTCTCGAACCCACCCCCGTGGCGGATGACCACGAGGTTGCCGTTGGGCCCCTTGCGCCCGGCGAACGTTACCCGGCCCTCCGCCGCTGCCCATACCGGCGTTCCGGTGGACGCTGCGTAGTCCACCCCGAGGTGGGGAACCGTGCGCTTCAGAATCGGATGGAAACGCCTTGGATTATACCGGGATGAGAGGCGGTCGTATCGAAGCGGCGTGCGTAACCACCCGCCTTGCATCGCGCGGCCGCTGTCGTCGTAGAATTGTCCCTGGGTGTTGCCGGCTCGATAATAGAACGCTTGCACCTTGCCGGTCCGCTGGCCGTCGTACTCGACCGCGTGCACGCGGCCGTAGCGGAGGAACGCGCCGTCCACCCGTTCCTCGTCGACGATGATCCGGAAAACGTCGCCCTTGCGTGCCTGCAACGCGAAGTTGATCTGGCCTTCGAAGGCCTCGACGAAGAACGTCGCGAGTCCCGCAGGAAGGCCGATGCCCGCCAAGCCATCGCCGATCGACGTTTCCACCGAAGCGGCCCGAGCGATCGGCGTTCGTTCGACCTTTACCCGGATCTGCTCCGCCCGAAACAACCCGTCCTCGCCACGCGTGACCTCGACGAATTCGGTGGCGGAAGGGTGGTACTCGAAGCGCTTCAGCCCGGCGGCTTCGTCGCGCTCGACGACCAGCCTGTGCTCGGGGCGGCAGCGCCGGAAGTCCACGATGTGCTGGAGCGCCCGCTCGATGGCCGCGCACTCATCATCTTCGAGCCCCGCGTTGAGCAGCGCGCCGCGAAAGCTCGGCACCCCTCCAAACAAGGTTTCGTAGCGAGCGTTCGGCCGCGAGCGCGACAGAGCGAGCTGCTGCTCTTCGGTGAGCGCTTCCTCGACTCCGCCGTCCACTTCCGCCGGTGCGAGGCCGTCCGGCATCCCGAGATCGGCGGCGAGCTTGGCGTCCTGGTGGCCGAGTGCGTCCTCCATCCAGGCCCAGGTCTGGGGGATGACGCTCCGCGCGATCCAGAGCAAGAGAGCGCCCAAGACCACGGCCCCCAGCACCGCGCCCAGCACCAGACGTCGCGTCCGGCGAGCCCGGAGCTCGTCCGGCAGAAGAGCCATGTTGACCGACGGCAAAGGCCGCAGCCCACTAGGCTCCTTTTCACTCGAGGGATCGCGGCTCATCGAACGGTCGACTTATCAGTGGGGCGGGGCATACGCAAAGCCGGAGGCCTTCTTGACACCCCTGAGGGTCAGGGTTAAGACGCCGCTTCCACCGTCGGTGGACATGATGAATAGGCACGTAGCTCAGTGGGAGAGCACTACCTTGACACGGTAGGGGTCGGCAGTTCAATCCTGCCCGTGCCTACCAACCTGGAGAATGATGGTCTTGAGCGCGAGCTACATATTTCGGTCCGCTGACCGATGACGAATGAAGCGAAAGCGCGTGACGCGCGTGCAGTGCTCGAGGAGCGCGACGCGTTAGGGAAAGACACGGTAGCGGTCCGGGTTGATGGCCAGGTCTACGACTTGCACACCGCCATCCCCGAGGGGGCGTCCGAGGTGAAGCCGATCGGCGCACACGATGCCGACGCGCTGCCGATCATCCGGCATTCGAGCGCCCACGTCATGGCGGACGCGGTGCAACGTCTGTTCCCAGGGACCAAGGTGGCCTTCGGTCCGGCCACCGACGACGGCTTCTACTACGACTACGCTCGCCCCGACGGCACCTTCTCCGAAGAGGACCTCCGCGCCATCGAAGAACAGATGGTCGAGATCGTGGAAGCCGACAGCCCCTTCCGCCGCGAGGTCGTGAGTCGGGACGAAGCCCGCGAGCTCCTGCAGTCGCTCGACGAGACTTTCAAGCTCGAACACCTCGAGCGCCTCCAAGATCCCATCTCGCTCTACCGGCACGGAGAGTGGGTCGACCTTTGCGAAGGGCCGCACGTTCCATCGACGGGTTTCTTGAAGGCGGTGAAGCTCACGAGCGTGGCAGGCGCATACTGGCGGGGCGACGAGCGCAACCCGATGCTCCAGCGCATCTACGGGACCGCGTTTCCGTCTCCCAAAGCGCTGCGCGCGCACCTCAAGCAGCTCGAGGAAGCGAAGAAGCGCGATCACCGCAAGCTCGGCAAGGAGCTCAAGCTCTTCGCATTCCATCCCCACGCGCCGGCGTCACCGTTCTTCTTGCCGCGCGGCTCCACCATCTACAATCTCCTCGAGCGCTACGTCCGGTCGCTCTATGCCCGGTACGGCTACGAAGAGGTGATCACACCGCAGATTTTCGACAACGAGCTCTTCCACACGTCTGGGCATCTGCCGTCGTATGCCGAGAACATGTACATGGCAGCGACCTCGGAGAGCCTAGAGAAGCTCCAGAAGAAGATCGAAGACAAGCCGCCGCAGAACGCCGAGCAATGGACGGAGGCGTTCAACGAGTCGCTTCGGTTCGGCGTGAAGCCCATGAACTGCCCGAGCCACTGCCTGATGTACGGCATGACCAAGCGGAGCTACCGCGACCTGCCGATGCGCATGGCCGACTTTGGCCGGTTGCACCGCTTCGAGCGCAGCGGCGTGGTGCAGGGGCTCACCCGTGTTCGCACCTTCGCGCAGGACGATGCGCACATCTTCTGCACGCTCGACCAAGTGCAGGACGAGATCAAGAGCTTCCTCGACCTCGTGCACGATGCGTACCGCGACTTCGGCTTTACCGACGTACGGATCGTCATCGCGACGCGGCCGGAGAAACGTCTGGGCGCCGACGAGGTGTGGGATCAATCCGAGGAGGCGCTCGAAGAAGCCGTGAAGGCCAAAGAGCTGCCGTACGAAATCGCAGAGGGCGAGGGCGCGTTCTACGGCCCGAAGATCGAATTCCATCTCAAGGACGCGATCGGGCGCCCGTGGCAGCTCGGGACCATCCAAGCGGACTTCAATCTCCCGGAGCGCTTCGACCTGACCTACGTCGGCGATGACAACACGACGCACCGGCCCGTGATGCTGCACAGGGCGATTTTGGGCTCGATTGAGCGCTTTTTTGGCGTCCTCACCGAGCACGTCGGTGGGTCGTTCCCTGTTTGGCTCGCGCCCGAGCAAATCGCTCTATTGACGGTCAGCGAGAAGTTCAACGAGTATGCTGAGAACGTGCAGCAACAGCTCCAGGAACGAGGCTTCCGAGTCACCGCCGATTTGAGCAGTGACAAGCTGGGTGCAAAGATTCGCCAAGCGCGCCTGATGCGGATTCCGTATCTTGGTGTGATTGGTCAAAAAGAAGTAGAGGGGCAGGGCTTGGCCCTCCGTTCGCGAGACGAGAACAAGGACCTCGGCTTCATCCCGTTGTCCGATGTCTTCGACCGCCTCGCGCACGAGAACCAACCGCCTTCCGCTACGGATTCAACAAGAGGAGATAGTCATCGCTAGACCGCGCTTTGGATCGCGCGATCGGCCGCGGGATTTTGGTCCACGCGTCAACGATCGCATTCGAGTGCCTGAGATCCGTGTCATCGGAGCCGAGGGCGAAATGCTGGGCGTCTTGAACACCGACGAAGCCCGCCGGATGGCTCGGGGTCTCGACCTTGACTTGGTCGAGGTGAACCCGAAGGCCATGCCACCGGTGTGCAAGATCATGGACTTCGGAAAGTTCAAGTACGAAGAAAAGAAGAGGCTGGCTGACGCCCGTAAGCGGCAGACGCAGATCGAGCTCAAGGAGATCAAACTCCGCCCGAAGACCGACGATCACGACCTCGACTTCAAGACCAAGCACGTCCGCCGCTTCCTCGAAGAGGGCAACAAGGTGAAGCTCACCGTCCGCTTCCGCGGCCGAGAAATCACCCACCCGGAAACCGCCCAACGGCAGATCGATGTAATCATCGCAGCCGTCGAGGACCTCGCCACGGTAGAAACATCGGCCCGCCTAGAAGGCCGCACCATGACGGCAATCCTGGCCCCCCGAGTAAAAGTCCAACCAGCCCGCCCAGCAGAGTCCTGAAGCAAAAAGGGGTCAGACCCCTTTTTGAAAGGGCTAGTTCCCCGCCAGCGCCAGTGTCGGTGTCGGTGTCGGTGTATAGTACCGCTCATGTTCACGCTCGATGATCAGTTCGGACGCACCCATCGCCAGGGTGAGATCTTCGGGGACGGCCCCGTCGTGATCCTCGCTGGCGCTCAGCGGAAGGCGCCCGATGCGATGCAGGTATGGGAGCGGACGTTGCGCACGCGGGTCCCCGAGGGGACACGCATCATCGGCCTCAGCAACCTCGAGAGGCTTCCATTTTTCGTGCCGAAGGGCGTAGTGAAAAAGGGACTGGCCCAGCAACTCCCAAACGTTCCGGTGCTGTGCGACTGGAAGGGCAGGGTGTACTCGGACCTGGGCTTTCCTGCAGGCGTGGTGATTTCGATAGGGGTGTTCGACGACGCGGGGCAGCGGCTAGGCTTAGTCACCGGCGAGCACACGGAGACCCGCCTAGCCGAGGTCGTTGCGCTACTCTCCCGCTGACCCCGTAAAGCGACTTCGTCGCCACGGGGCTGCGCCCCACCTGTGCCTGAGGCGAAGCCCCGTGGACGATGCGAAGCGTCGACTTTACGGGGTCAGACCAGCTCCTTCAGCCGCCCAATCTCCGCCACAAACTCCGACGCGATCTCTTCCACGTCGGGCACGAGGTCCTTACAGGCCATCGCGCCAAAGCACAGTCTGCCGTCCGTGCTCAGCACGGTGATGTTCAGGCCGGCGCCCTGTTGGACGGGGCCGAGCGGGTAGAGTTGGCGGAGTCGTGCGCCGCCGAAGTAGAGCGGCACCGGCGACCCCGCGATGTTCGAGATGACCACGTTCCACATGGGAGGGATTCGCTCGGCGATCAGTGAATAGCGCGCGAAGATCTCCGTAAGAAGCCACGGTGTGGAGGTGTTGACCAGGATGTCGACAACGTGCTTCACCATGCCGGCGTCACCACGCCGACTCTGCCCCTTCTTTTCCGATCGAGTGGTCGCGTGGATGGCTCTTAGGCGCTCGAGCGGAGCCTCGATATCCATAGGCAGACGCAGACGCATCACCGTGACACGGTTGCCCTCGCTGTGGTCGCCCTCCTCTCGCAGCGAGACCGGTACCACCCCCACCAGCGGCCGTTCGGGCACGCCACCGTGCGAGAGCAGCCAAGATCGCAGACTGGCGCAGGATGCGGCCAGCACGACGTCGTTGACTGTGACGCCGAGGGCGTGGCCGACGTTCTTGACGTCTGCGAGCGGTACATCACACAGCGCGACCGAGCGACTTGGTGTAAGCGTGCGGTTGAACATCGTTGTTGGCGCCTCGAAGAGTCCGGGCTTGTCGGGAGTGCCCCCCTTGGCCGACCCGGCGCTCTTTGCTCCGTCGCCTCGCAATCCAGAGACGATGCCCGTTGCTGCGGCCGCGACGCGGCGGGGCTTGCCGAGCAGCGTTCGAACGGTGTCGGCCACCAGCCATGGGGTCGTCGGCTCCCTCTCGGGTACCCACGGCTTCTCGGGAGGGGGCACTTCGCCATGCGGCTCCGTGGAGAACAACTGGCCCATGAGCGCGGCGCCCCTGCCACCGTCCATCGTGGCGTGGTGTATCTTGGTGACGATGGCGACGTTTCCGTTTTCGAGCCCCTCGATGACCGCGAGCTCCCACAAAGGCTTGTCCCTTCCAAGGCACCCGCCGGCGAGGTCGCCGATGAGCGCGTCGAGCTCGTGGAGTCCCCCGGGCGCCGGAAGCACGTAGTGCGACAGGTGCTT